>JACMKY010000120.1 GCA_014379925.1 Cytophagales bacterium
CCAGCGCGTTGATCGCCCTCCGGACGTCGGTAGCCGAAAGACCAAACCGGGCGGCAAGGTCCGGCTGGAACTTCACCGCCAGTTGGGGGACCAGGGTCAGCGGCTGCACCTTCAAATCAGTCACCCCTTCTACGGTCGCCAGTACCCCGCCTACTTCTTTGGCTTTTTGCTGGAGTACCGCCAAATCCGACCCGTAGATGCGCACGACGATGCTGGCACTGGTGCCGGTGAGTACTTCCTTCACCCGCTCCCGCAGGTAGGTGAGCACGTCGCGGTACAGTCCGGGATACCCATCCACCACTTCCTGAATTTTTGCTACCGTCCCCTCGTAATCGGCATCCGGGTCCACGCTGATCCAGTTTTCGGTGAAATTGGGCCCTACCACTTCGTCGGCCACTTCAGCCCGGCCGATGTGGGCCCCGAAGTTGCGCACACCGGGAATGGCCCGCAACTCGTGGCTGGCCCGCTGGGTAATGCGCCGCATCGCGTCCAGCGAAGTGCCCGGTTTTTCTACCCAGTGCATCAGAAAATCGTACTCCTTGAAATGGGGAAGGAATTCTTCGCCCAAGAAAGGCAACGTGCCCAGGGACACTGCCAAAATTACGGCCAAGCCCGCGAAGGCCCGCCGGGGTTGGCCCATCATTCGGTGCAACATCCCTTCGTAGCGGGGCTTGAGCCACCCAATCAGCGAAGACTCCCGCTGAACGTGCTTTCCGTCGCCGGAATATCGCTTGGGCAGTAGCAGGAGAGACAAGGCCGGGGTGAGGGTGAGGGCCACCAGCAGGGAAGCCAGAATGGCCAGGATGTAAGACAAAGCCAGGGGCCGGAAGAAAGCACCCGAAATGCCCGGCAGGAAGAATACCGGCATCAGCACCAGCGCTACGATGAGGCTGCCGTACACCACCGCACTGCGCACTTCCAGCGAAGCTTTGAACACTACTTTGATGGCGGGCAGCGGTTTGGGCAGGAGCGCGTTCTGCCGCAACCGGCGCACGATGTTCTCCACGTCGATGATGGCGTCGTCCACCACTTCACCCAGCGCGATCACCAGGCCGGCCAGCACCATCGTGTTGATGGTGCCGCCCCGGAAATGCAGCACCAGGGCCGCCATCATCAGGGAAAGCGGAATGGCCAGCACGCTGATCAGGGCCGTGCGCCAGTCGTTGAGAAACACGAACAGCACCACTACCACCAGCCCGCAGCCGATGAGGAGGGCTCGGTTGAGGTTGCGGAGCGACATCTCGATGAAGGTGGCCGGCCGGAAGATGGTCGCGTCGAAGGTCATTTCCTGGAGGCCAGGTTTGGTCTCCTCGAGCACGCTTTCCACCCGCCGGGTCACGTCCAGGGTATTGGCCTGGGGCTGCTTTTCTACGATGAGCAACAACCCGGGGCCGTCGTTGATGACCGCGTCGCCGATGGGCGCGGGAAAGCCTTCGGTCACCTCGGCCAGTTCCCCCAACCGGACCGGTACGCCGTTGGGACCGGCAATGGTTATTTTCGCCAGGTCTGGGGCTTCGTAAAGGTGGGGCACGTGGGAAATGGCCATCCGTTGGTTGGGCATATCCACGAAGCCACCCCCGAACTGCCGCGTGGCATCCTGCACGGCGGTGATCACCTGGTTGAGCTGCAGGTTGTTGGCGTAGAGGCGTTCGGGATCAACCAGTACCTGCAATTGCCGGTCGCGCTGGCCCCAAACCGCCACGTTGGCCACGCCGGGCACCGCCAGCAGGCGCGGACGCAGCGTCCAGCGGACCTCGGTGGTCATTGCCATCTGCGACAGGGTTGGGGAACTGACGCCGATTTTCATGATCCGGCTGGTCGTGGACAGGGGCATCAGCATCACCGGTGGCCGGGCCACGGCCGGCAGCTGAGGCGTAATCCGCGCCAGGCGTTCCTGCACCAGTTGCCGGGACTGGATGATGTCGGTGCCTGGCTCAAACTCCACGACGACGGAAGCCAGTCCCAGCACGGACTTGGAACGCAGCCGGGTGGAGAGGGGCGTGCCATTGAGGGAGTTCTCAATCGGTACGGCAATCAGCGCTTCCACTTCCGCAGTGGAGAGACCCGGGGCTTCTACCTGAATCTCCACGTAGGGCGGGGCAAACTCGGGGAACACGTCGAAGGACGCCTCCTGAAGAATCTGGGTGCCGGCCACCAACAAAAGGCCCGTTAACACGACGACGACGACCCGCAGCCGCAAAGACATGGATACAATCCAGCGCATCATTTACCTCCTCCGAATTCAGTTCCGAATAATTCCGCGGCTCCCGCCGTAACCACTTTGGTACCGGTAGTCAGGCCTCTTTTGAGAATAGCCAGACCACCGGATACGCCTGCCAACTCCACCCGTCGGCGGACAAACACCCGCGGTCCGGTATTCTCGTACACCCAGGTGCCCCCGTACATATCGTAAAGAATAGCCGCGTTGGGTACTACCAGGGAAGATTGACTACCGCGGTAGGACACCGTCACGCTCACCCGTTGTCCGGGACGAAATGCCCGTTCGGCGTTGGCGATTTCGTAATACGCATCAATTGAGGTCGCCAGGGCATCGGCAGTAAGCGGCCCTCTGACCGGCCGGGCCGTCACCATACGGGACGCCTCCCCGGAGGAACCGCTAAAATCCGACAGTACGCGCACGGAGGCCGTCGCCCGGGGGTCAATCCGGGTGGCTTCACCGGCGTAGATGGGTACCCGTACCCACACCGGGCTCAGGGAAACAATATCCATTACGGGGGCGGCGGTGGCCACTACTTGCGAAGGGGAACTGTAGATCCGTTGCACCATCCCACCAATGGGGGCCTCCACGTTCAGGGTAGAAAGTCGCTGCGCTACCGACTCACTGGGGTTGCCCCCGAGCAGTTCAAGCCGGGCCTCCGCCACCCGCAGGGAAGCGTTGACGCCGGCCAGTTCGGCCTCCGCTTCCTGCACCGTCCGCAGGCTGCCGGCTTTGTCGGCCAGCAGTTGCTGAGCCCGGTTCAGCTTTTGGGTTCCTACTTCGTACTGAACTTTTCGCTGCGCCACTTCCTGCTGGGCGCTGATTAAGTCCCGTTCCGAAGGCAAAATCAGCAGGCGGTAGAGCCGTTCCCCCTTTTTTACTTCCTGACCGGCCGCAACGGGGCGACCCCGGGTGGGCGATAGCAGCGTTCCGGCTACCGGAGCAGTCACGGTAATGGTTCTTCCGGGTAGGGCGACAATTTCTCCGCTCAGGACCCGGGTATTACCCATTGCCCGCTGCTGCACCCCGACGGTTTGAATGCCCAGCCTTTCCAGTGCTTGATCCGTGAGGGTAATGGTGTTGAGATCACTTTCCTTTCCGGGGTTGCTCATCGCAACCGGTGGCGGTGCTTTGGGATCTTTTTTTGCCGGCTGGCAAGCGGCTACCAGCGCGATTGCCAGACAAGCGGAATAAAAAGGCTTTTTGGTCATGAACACCAAGGATGAGGACGACATACAATCATTATTGAGGAAGCACGGCTTTTTTACCCATGCTGTAATTGAGCTGGCTCACCGAACGCCTCAGTTCGGCGGCCACTTCGGCCCGGCGCAGTTGGCCGTTGAGGAGTTGCCGGGTAGCATCGAGCACGGGCAGGTAGGAAATATCGCCCCGCTGGTATACTTGCCCGGCCAAGGCAACGGCGCTTTCCAGGGAGGGTAACACCCCGGTGTTCCATACCTGGTAAGACCGGTGCATTTGCTGATACCGGTTGTAAGCTTCGGTAATACCCAGGGTAATTTGCTGGCGTACCGCTACGTATTGCAGGACTGCCTGTTCCATTTCCGCTTCCGCCCGGGCTACCTTCCCCTGGTTTCGGTTGAAAACCGGTATCTCCGCCTGGATACCCGGGTTGAAGGCATTGGGCATCCATTGCGGCGAAGCCCCCTCGGGGGATTGGGTGGGAATGTGCTGAAAACCCAGGGTAGCCGTAAAGGAGATAATCCTCGATTTTTCCCAGCCCAATCGCTTGCCCCCCGCTTCAATGGCCGTGGCGGCGGCCTGCAGCGGCGGACTCATTGCGTACGCCAGTTCCAGTGCTTCGGCCTTGGAGAGTTGCTGGAGCGACAAAGGCAATGCGGCCGGTTGCAAAGCCACCACCGTATCGGGGGAAGCAAAACCGAGCAGGGTGTTGAACCGGTTGGCAAGGACGAGCGTGTCCAGACTAGCCCGTAACAGGTCGTCCCGGGCGCTGGCCGCGTCGGCCCGGGTCACTGAGGCTTCCAGTTCGCTGATGTCTCCGTTGCGCAACCGGGATTCGGCCAGTTCGTTTAATTGCACCCGTACCTGGGCACTCCGGGCAAAAATGACCGCTTTTTCCCGGGCCAGCAGCAGGTCGGCGTAGGCTACCTGCACATCACGAATCAGGGTAAAGCTCCGTTGCAAGAGGTCGCTGGCGGTTCTTTCGGCGGCATACCGGGCAGCGGCAACGCGCTGAGGGCGTTGCCAGATAAAATCCAGGGCGAAGTTGAGGTAGCCCGATGCGACAATCCCGGCGTTGGGAGAAAGATACCGCAACAGGGGATTGGCGACCACGCCGGCGTCAATTACATCGGCCCGGGCAATGGCAATGGCCGCCAGGTCAGTCTGGAACTGGGCATTGTTCCAAAGGGCCAGGGCTACGGCCTCGTCTTCCGTCAGGCCGTCGGTGGGGACAACCGTAGGGGGCAGGTCTACGCTTGCCGGCGATTTAACGGGAAGTACGGTAAAACCGGACTGCGCTTCCAGTTTCTGGGAAACGTAGGAACGGGAAAAGCGGTTGGCCGAAGTGCAGGCTGCCAGGAGCAGAGCCATCCCCAAAAGCCCGTTTGCCGGGCAGAATCTAAGCCGGTGCATTGTTGTTGGTTTAGAATTGTCAAATATCAGAGGGAATTTTAAAGGAATTTTAAAGAGATTGTGGTAAAGGTACTAATACCATATCGCGCTAGTTCTAATGCAGGACAAAAGAAGAGAAGTAGCGAGACGGTCTGATTTACCGGAACGCTGCGAGTACTTGACTTCGCAGCGTTCCGTTAAATCAGACCGTCTCAAGATGCATCCGGGAGAATCCCTGATGGA
>JACMKY010000121.1 GCA_014379925.1 Cytophagales bacterium
GGATGAAGTTGAAGTAACTCAGTTCGCTCTGCTGCTGCCACGGACCCTTGGCCACCACGACTTCCTTGCCGTCGGGGGTCCAGACCGGCGTGTTGTAAAAGGCGCTCACGCGGCTGAGCCGGGTATCCTTGCCGCCCGCTACCGCTACTTTGTGCACGTGCCCACCTTCCTGCTCCGACCAGGTGACGTAGGCCAGGTGGTTGCCGTCGGGGCTCCAGGCCGGCGCAAACTGTCCCGCCGACGAAGGAGCCAGTTCCCGGATTTTGCCCGTCTTCATCTCCTTCACGTAGAGGTTATCCAGCGCCACGAAGGCCAGTTTGGAATGGTCAGGTGAGTAGGTCGCGTACCGGATTTGCCGCACCTTCACCGGGCCGTCTTCCACGGGCGTCTCGAAGTAGGAGTGGGGTCCGAGGGCGACCGTGGTTTCCACTTCGAAGGGAATCGGGGTTTTGGTGCCGGTCGGGATGTCGATGCGGTGAATTTTGCCGTCCACCGAAGCGATGAGGGCCTTGCTGTCGGGCGTGAAGGTATAACCGGGCAGCAGGTCCATTGTGAAGCGGGATTCCTGGTCGTCGCGCTGAATGGGGTACGTCAACCATTGATCGGCGCTGCTTTGCAGGTTCCGGAGCCGGAAGCCCGTCTGGCCGTCGTACCGGGAGGCGTACACCAGCCACTTGCCATCGGGCGACACGGCCGGCCGCACCGCACCCCCTACTTCGCCGGTAATCGGGAAGGTTTCGCCCGTTTCGCGGTCGTAGGTGGCAATCTGGAACTTGAACTTCTCCAGGTTGTATCCCCAGCGCCCCACCTGGGTGGCCAGGTACACGTAGCGGCGGTCGGGTCCGAAGGCCGCCCCCATCGCGTTGCGGGTCTTCTCCTTGGCAAACAAGTCCACGCCCGAACCGCCTTCCAGGTGATACATATGCAAATGGTTGACGCCCAGACCACTGCTTTTAGAAACCAGGATATATTGTCCGTCGGGTGTCCACTCGGGCGAGGCAAAACCCACCTGGGCGTCCTTGCTGATTTGCCGGAGGCCGTTGCGTTCGTTGGCCGTGGTGGTGTCCACCAGCGTTTTTCCCGTTTCCAGTACCCACACATTTTCCGAGCCGCTGCGGTCGCTGAGAAACACGATGTGCTTGCCGTCGGGCGAGAAGCGGGGTTGGCTGTCGAACGCCAGTCCGCTGGTGAGGCGCGTGGCCTTGCCACCCGTAATGGGCAGCGAGTAGAGGTCGCCGAGCAGGTCGAACACCAGCGTCTGGCCGTCGGCCGACAGGTCCAGCGACATCCAGGTGCCTTCGCTGGTTTTGATCGGAATGAACCGTTCCGCCTTCAGGGGCAGGCCGGTGGCGCGGTCCGCCTTCCGGGCCGTGTCCCGCTTGACCGTATCGGCCGGTTCGGGGGGAGAAAATTCCGGCCGTACGTCCTGGGCTGCCAGCGAAGGGAGCAGCCCACCGAGGAGCAGAACGGTCAGGATTCTGGTCAAAAAAGGGGTGCGGGGAGGATGAAACGGGTGCATAAGCCAGCCGAGCGGGTTAGGTTTGGAGAGTAGCAACGAGCAACCGCGTAAAACGCCGCGGTACCGCGTGAACGGGCGGTAAACTACTCAAAACCGCAGTTATTTCCAGGCGGTGGCTATGCTTGTTTGAGCAATCCTTGGCGGGGTTACGTACCGGCGGGCAAGCGTTCCGAAGAAACAAAAAGGGAAATGGATTGCTCACGGCTTTTCGCGGGAAGCGGTGTTGTTTTTGAACTGATGCTCCAACGGTTCTTTCTTTGCTAAATCCGCCTTTATTCGTTGGGCCAATTCGGTATCCACCGGACGGTTGTAGCCCGCCCAGAAAGCCGCGTCGTACGGCCCGGCGGTAAAAAGTGTTCCAATTCCTCTTTTTCGTACCACACCAGGGTAGTTGTGTGGGTGAAATTTTTCGCTTACCTTCGTGACTAAATTCACCTACGTGACATGGCAATTGTAACTTCAGCAAGCCCGACCCGTTTTTCCCCGTTTGGCGTTGTCACTTCCTCTCGGCTGGGGGTGCTCCGGGCACAGGTCGACGAGATTGCAGCCTTGGTTGGTTTAACCGACAAGGAAATGGCTTTTGCGCTCAACATGACCCCTCGCAACCTGCATCGCCTCAAAAACGACCAACGCTTTGGCGTCGATGCTTCCGAGCGCCTTTTGCTGTTGAAGAACCTGCTGCTGCACGCCTTGGATACGTTCGAAGGACAATCCAATACGGTCCTGCATTGGCTCAGAACACCCGTCCGGGAACTGGCCAACCAAACCCCGCTTCAACTCCTGGATACCGTTACCGGCTTTGGCTTGGTAGACGATGTGTTGGGACGACTGGATCACGGCCTGCCAGCCTAGCCCGTCCCGCCCATGCTTACCGTTTACCGCTTGATTCGGGACAAGTACCGCGGTGAGCCGCTGTCGGTAGAGGGCAGTCGGTTGTTTGGCGGACGTTGGAACCCCAAAGGTACCGGGGTGCTCTACGCTACTTCAACCCCCGAACTGGGCCTGATCGAATCCTTGGCGCACGCGCCAGGAGTGCGTTACGAAGAACTGCCTACCTACTGGGTGTTTTCACTGGAGATGCCCGAGGACATCCGCTATTTTAGCCGGGAAGAGTTACCAGACTACTGGCAGGATGAAACGTATGACCGGACGCAGGTTTGGCTTAGTCAATGGTTGGCCAAACCAGACCAATTGGCCGTTGCCATTCCGTCTGTGTTGTTTTCCTTGTCTTACAACATCCTGCTGCATCACGGTCACTCCCTGTTTGGGCAAGTGCGCGTCGTTGGCCAGGAGATACAGCCGGTCGATCGCCGTCTTTGGCGTGGACGGCATTGATGAGTGCCTCCGCTTTCGTACAATCCTTGCCCTCCCAAACTGGGATTATTGAGCAACCACCGCGTGTTTGCTAGAAGCTTACGTTGAGTCTCACCCCCGGATAAACCTGCTTGAAAAAACCATTCCAATACAACTCTGGTTCGATGCGAAGCCGTTGCAAGGCAGTCATCCCAACTGCTAATCGCCAGGTATTGTCCGCAAAATAATCGCCCCGATTACGAACCAGGTAACCAACCACCAACGACCCTCGGCTGCTGCTGGCAGGCAGTTCGCTGGTAAGCCGCCAAGGCCTGAAAAACAGCAACCCTGCGTTAAGAAACGAATTGCGGTGAATTGTAAAATTCCCGTCGGGTTGATTGTCAAAAAAGAAATACTCGTGCCAGCCAATACGCAACCCGACGCGGCTACGCCCCGGAACCAATCCGACATCCCCGAGTAATGCGGTATAGAATTGATTTTTAGTGATTCCCACTCCTACTCCTGGCTGGATGATCTTGCCAAGTTTCCAATAATCCGCCGCCAGTATCGGATAGCGGGCAGTGGAATCCAGGTTGATGTAACTTTGATAGCGGGGCTTGAACAAATCTTTCTTGGGATGTGAAGCCGCTAGTTTCCTGGCCTTTTCGATCCGCTCGTTGAGCGTACCAGTCAATGTTTTTAGCTCATCAAGGCTGTTGAAGATCAAATAAAACCGGAGGTCACCGGGCAAGCCGTGCCTGTTCGAAGTTTGTATCTTTTTCTCAACGATCAATGTATCAGCTTCACCGTCAGACTGCTGCAAATCGTTTCCAACGAACTGGTACGGTTCGTCTTGCGTCGGCCGGAAGGCAAAAGAAAGTGTGCGATGCCCGTTGCTTTCAATCCGGTACCGTATTGTTTGGTTCTCCCGGGCTTTCTTCACCGTATCATTCAGTTGATGATAGTCGGTTAGAAACAAATGAAGCAGGGAATCGATGTTTCCGTGAACATTTAATTCACCCCAGGAATTGTATCCGATAACCATCCGGTTACGGTTAGGCAAAGGAATATTTATTTGACTTCGTCTTGGTGTTTCCTTTTCGGGAAGAAATTGCCGCTGAGAAAATACTTGCTGACAGTAAAGCATTGTAATGATTATCAATAGTACCTTTTTCATTTTTATTTACTGAAGAACCGGTAGGTATGTCTCTTTCTCTCCACTCTGCTTTCTAACCTTTCGTCGGGTATTGCTTTTCCTATCTTAAATTGTTCTTCCAGAAACACATCTTTTTCAAGGTCCCGCTTAATGCGGGATAAATTTATTTTAACCGCCGTATAATCCTTCCAGAAGGATGGATTATACGGCGGTGACTGGATTTCTAACGGAAACGCTGAATTCATCACTGCCAACGTAGGAGGCGTAATGTTGTCAGTTACTATTTGGTTCA
>JACMKY010000122.1 GCA_014379925.1 Cytophagales bacterium
CTTAGAATAACCTGTAATTTTTTTTAAAATATACTTCAGGGCGAGCCATGGATACCGGCATCGCCGAACGGGCACGGTTATGTTTACCAAAGTGTGCGCCTGGGCCGTCCGCTACGACTTGATCGAGTCACCGTATAAAATGGCCGATTGCTGCCCCGTCAGTGACCAGGTGGCCGACGGTATTTTCCAACGCCCGATGATGCGCTGAGTGAGTAGGGAAGTAGTTTCAACGGAGCCGCTCAACCTTTCAGACAAACCGTGCGGGAGAGTGTGCCGGCCGGTCACACGAAAGGCATCGGATCCAAGTTCCTGACTTTTAAAACCGGTTGAAGCGGGTGACGAACCAAGCGTCGCCCTGGCCAGTCAGAAAGACTACGTCAACCCGTACCTGACGTTGCCCTGCGCCTTTCCGGAACTCAAGGCCAAGCCCGACGCCAGCGGCAGGCAACTGAATTGCGGGAAGAACGTGCCTCAGTTGCCTAAAAGCCGGCGCGTTGCCGTTGGAAGCCACCACCGAAATCGCCGGGGCCCCCGGACCGGAAGCCTACCGGGCGGCGCGTGAAAAGCGAGGGCTACCACGCGAAAAGCCGGGCGCGTGAATGGTTTGGTCACCGGGTCACCCTCCAATCCCGTAATTGCCCGAGTAAAGGACTCGACCGCCGCCGCCCGTCGGGGACGCCTACGCGGCCCGGCCTAGTCGCTGCGGTCGAAGCCTCTGGAACGAGCAATGGCGGGTTTCACCCATTCTTACCGAAGCCAAACCCGTCCGGTTTTCAGAACCGGGCGGGTTTGGCCGGGTAAAGGATCAGTCCGGCAAACAACTTTTTTAGGGCTTACGAAGGCGAATCCTGCGAAAGGACCACGAACGAATACGGTCCGAGTCCCACGCTGCCCCGGAAGGTCTGGTGGTCGTACGAATCCGCCTCCGCTTCAGTGTCAAAACTGGGGTGGTTGGTAAACTCGGGGTCGTACCCTGCCCAGTCGCTGTTGAGGCGCACTTTCCACAACCCCGGGTCGGGCAAGCCGATGCGGTAACCCTCGTAACTCCGGTTGGCGAAGTTCATGACCACGATCACGC
Source organism: Cytophagales bacterium (assembly GCA_014379925.1). Lineage (GTDB taxonomy): Bacteria > Bacteroidota > Bacteroidia > Cytophagales > ES-bin-26 > ES-bin-26. The sequence continues at coordinate 1,079 of JACMKY010000122.1, forward strand.
TGTCGCCCGGCACGTCGTCCTGCCAGCGGTGAAAAGCGATGACCTTGTCGGCCTGGTTGACGTGAAACACGTCCACGTGGGGTCCGGACAACCCTTTGGAGTGGCCGTGGCGATTCTGACGGAGGGCGATCAGGTCGCGGTGCAGATCCACCAGGCCGCGGAAGGTTTCGGCCCGGCTCCAGTTCATGGGAATCTGCGGATCGAACCACTTATCAGCCAGCAATTCCTGGCCCTGAAACAGCATTGGGATGCCGGGGGAGGTGAGCACCAGGGCCGTCCCCAACGCCGACCGCTTTTTGGAGAAGAAGTTTTCGGCGTGATCGGGGTCGATCTCTTCGGAAATCCGCTTGCTGCCGTTGGCTACCTCGTCGTGCGACTCGCTGTAAACGATCCGTTTGAACGGGTCGTCGTTCCAGCGGTGACGGATCACGTCGGCCAGCCCCTCCATGTTGCGGTGCTGATCCTCCATAGTCACCACCGTGTCGTGCACGGTATGAACGAACCAGTTGTCCCACAGCACGTCGAAGCCTGCCCCGCCCTCGCCGGTGGTTTTCACCAGCCATTCGCTGCCGTTGGGGTCTTCGGCGATGCTGATTTTCCAGGGACTGCGCCGCCGGATTTCGTCGTTGATCCACTGCAAGAACGACCAGCCCTCCGGCAAGTCGTGCTCCGGATCGTTCGCCCGGCCGTGCACGTTGCGGATGTGCGATACCGAATCGATCCGCAACCCGTCCACCCGGTACTCATCCAGCCACATCATTGCGTTGTCTAACAGGTACTGGCGCACTTCGCCCCGGTTCAGGTCGGGACGGGTGTCGCCCCAGGGGGTTTCGGCCCGCCAATCGTTGTAAAAGTACACGCCTCCCCGGTCGGGCTCCCCGTCCAGCGGGCCGTCGAACTGCCAGAGGTCGAGGCGGTCGGGACCAAAGTGGTTGTAGACCACGTCGAGGATGATGGCGATGCCGTGCTGGTGGGCGGCTTTCACGAACGCCTTGAATGCCTTGGCCCCGCCGTACTGGTTTTCGAGCGCGAAGGGGTGCGCCGGGTTGTAGCCCCACGAAAACCCGCCCGGGCATTCGTTGAGCGGCATCACATTGAGCGCATTCACCCCCAAGTCCCGGAGGTGGGGCAGCTTTTCAATGACGCCGTAGAGGTCGCCGGGTTTGCCCGCTTCCTTCACGTTGAAGGTGCCCACGTGCATTTCGTACATCACGAAGTTGTTCCAGGAAGCCATCCGGAAGTCGTCATTTTCCCAGTCGAAATCGTTGGCCAGGATGAGCGAATTTCCCCCCGAACCGGTCAGCTGGCGGGCGTAGGGATCGTTGCGCTGGAATTTTTTCCTTCCCCGGGCGAGTGCGTACTTGTATTCGTCGCCCGCTTTGGCTTCGGGTACGTAGCCGTACCAGTATCCCCCATCCCCGCGCGTGAGGACGTTGGACTTGTCCGACCAGCCGTTGAACGAGCCGATTACGGACACCTTGGTGGCGTTGGGTGCCCATACCTTGAACCAGGCACCCGGTTCCAGCAGGTTAACGCCCATGCCCAGGTCGGGCGGTGGCGCGGTGGCGGTTTGCTGGGTGGGAGTGGGGGCCTTTTTTTTGGCAACCCCTTTCCGGGGCGCCTTGGTTTCCGTGACGCCGGCTGAAACGGGTTCAGCCTTGGGTTTGATTGGCATTTTGCGGGGTTATTACGTTAGATCGTAAAGGATGAATGCAATTTACACCATTGAGTACGGAGGATTTGCGGGATTGTTGCCTGGAGCGTCGCCATCCCAATCCCTAATCCACCATCTGCAACCAGCAAGTTGCAGCCCGGTAACCGGCAACTTGCTGGTTGGCCGCAACGGGAAGAAAAATTTGCTAGCTTGCACCCCGTACGCTGTCTAAACATCCGATTCAATCCCCTGCATTATGAAAAACTGGTTTCTCGGTTTCCTGGTCGTGTTTTTTTCTCCCGTGGCGTTCGCCCAGAACCGCCCGGCTCCCGCAGTCGCCCCCGAAGCCGACGTGCTCAGCGCCAACAAAGTCCTCTACCAGGCCCTGTTGCAGGAAGACGTGACGGCCATGGGGAAAATACTGGGAACGGAATACGTCCTCATCAACAGCGACGGTAGCCTGGTGGACCGCGAAACCCTGATCGGAGCCTTCCGGGACGGGTACGTTACCCTCGAGAGCGGCGAAACCAAGAACGAGGTGGCCAAACTCTACGGGGACGTGGCGCTCGTGAAAGGCCTCTGGAAATCCAAACGAACCGTGCAAGGCACCACCATGGAGGACCAGGTATACTACACGTCGGTGTACGCCAAACGGGACGGCACCTGGCAGGCGGTTTCCGCGCAGTTTACGTTGGTTAAGTAGCCGAAGGCGTTGGTCCGACGGACTTGCGGGTAATAAACCGTTCTTTTCGACGAGGAGAATTCAAACCCCAGTGTGTTTTCATTTCCTCGGCCGGAAAAACCACGCCTTGCCGGGGGCTCACACCCGTTTCCCATACTTTTTTCCTTCCTCGATGCATTGAAATTGAACGGCCCCCGGCCGAATGAGGATGGCTTGCCCCGAACGGGGAATTACTACTTCCACTCAATCATTACACCCGCCTCATTTGGCCGGTACGTGGCTTTGAATCCACCCGGTGCCTGCGGTATTTTGTGTTTCGGATCCAACTACCCCAGGTATCGAAACATGACTACCCGACTTTTGCTGACTTCCCGTTCACGGTTGCGGCCTTGCCGCGCCGAATCCGCCCGAACCATCCCCCCGGTTTCCTTCACCCGAAGGTTGCATCTTCGGGCAACCACCCTCCTGAAAGCGGCCCTGCTGCTCGGCCTGGTGGCTGGTTTCGACTCGGCACGGGCGCAGGCTATCGGAGATTACCGGTCCAGGGCTACTGGAAACTGGAATGCAGCAGGAACTTGGGAAACTGGAAATGGAGTTGGCGGGTGGATCGCTGCCATCAACTATCCGGGGCAAGCTGGCGTTACCCAGACAGTGACCGTTCAAGCCGTGCATACGGTTACCTTGAACGTAACCCCGGCTAACAGCATTGGCGCCGGATTGGCGGTAATAGGAACGCTGACGTTTGACACTGGCGCGGCTAGAACCCTCGATGTCAATGGAGACCTGAGCGGAACCGGAACCATTAACGTGACTAATCGGGCGCACAGACTCAACCTCGGTGGAACGAACAATGCCATTGGGACCTTCACCACCGTCGCCCTTTCGGCCAGCACCGTCAACTACGACCGGGCGGGCAACCAGACGGTGTTTGTCAGCAGCAATTACCAGGACTTGGCCATTTCGGGCAGTGGCGACAAGGTCTTGCAGGGCACTACCATCGCCAATGGCAGCCTGACCGTGTCGGCGGGAACCCTTGAGGTGGGTGCTCAGATCCTGTCGGTTGGTGGCACGACCACCATTTCGGGCACCCTCAACGACAACGACAACCTTGGTCTTAATTTCTTCGTCGGACAAGTCGCCGTCAACGCGGGCGGCAGCCTGACCACGGCCAGCAATTCCACGTTTGAGTTCCGGGGCGGCATTCGCAACGACGGCACCTTCAGCCAAACGGGTACGGGTAATGTCACTTTCAGCACAAATTCTCCCCAAATCATCACCGGCACCGCGGCCATTGTCCTCACCGGGAACGTGATCATCAACAACGGAATCACGGTCACCAACCAGAATACCAATACGGTTACCCTCAACGGATCGCTCAACGGGGCAAATGGCGCTTCTACCTGGGCGAACGGGGCAAACGCCACCCTGAATTACCTCAACGCCGCCCAGCCGATGGCCACGGGCACGCTGACGACCACTTCGCCCAACCTGGTCATTTACGGGGGTGCCGGCCAAAGCGTCAAACCCGCCACCTACCACAACCTTACTATTGCGGGCAGCGGCACCAAGACCTTGGCGGGCAACGCCACCGTCAATAACAACCTGGCCGTGAATGCCGGGACGCTTGATTTCGGCACGCCCGCCCGAACGGTGACGGTGGGTGGCGACCTGAGCGGAGGAGGTACGATTAGCATGGCCGGAGTAGGTCTAGCCCACGTGCTCAACCTGGGTGGGACCAACAATGCCATCGGCGCCTTCACTACTACCGCCGCTTCGCACAGTACCGTC
>JACMKY010000123.1 GCA_014379925.1 Cytophagales bacterium
CATTAGCCGAAAATCGGTGCGGAGAGCTTTTACCGGGAGCTTTCTAAGGGGATTGAAAACGACTTTTTTAGGTTGAGCAGCCAGCGAAAAGCCAATTAGTAAATTGAGAAGAAAAGCAAGAATAGTATTATGCATATGAAAAAACAGGTTAGCTCTCCGGTGGGCAATAGTTGCTGAAGTGTTTCCCTTAACTGAGCTAGGCAAGCGCCCGCACTGTCAGCAAATTAGTGTCTTTTGGGCGAATGCACTGGTAACTGTTTCCTTGAAAGTAGCGCCAACCGTGCGATGAACCGGTCAAGCTGGCCATTGCCCTAAAAAAAGAAGCCCAGCTTAATCAACGGCAATTTCTCTTCCCGGGAAATGCCGTAGGAGGCCGACACCACCAACTGCTGGAAGGGTGCCAGCCATAGGCCGCCGCCGTAGCCGTTGTGCCACACCTTCGAGTCCTCGCCGTCGAGCCACACGCGGCCCACGTCGTGGAAGCCCACGATGCCCACCGACGCGGGAAACAGGTAGGTGCGGAAACTGAACAGCTTGAGCCGCAGTTCCGCGTTGTGGTAGAAACTGCTCCGACCCGCGAAGCGCGTCCGGCGGAAGCCACGCAGGTTGGAAAGTCCGCCCAGCGTACCCGCCTGGAAAAATTCGTAGCCTCCCAGGTTGGCCGTGCCCCCCAGCCGCGTTGCCAGCGTGACGCGGGCCGGCAGCCGGAAGGTCCAGTAGAAGGCCAGCGCCGATTGAATCTGGGTCAGGTTCCGGGCGGCGCCGGTGATTCCCCGCAGGGCGATGAGTTCGGTATGCCAGTGGGTGCCGCGGGTGGTGAACAGTTTATGGTCGCGGTTGTCGAAGTCGAAGCCCAGCCGCCCGCCCGCGTAGAGTTTGTTGCTGAAAAGCGTGGCCCGGTCCGGCAGGTCCGTCACCTGGTTGATGTACCGCCCTTCGCTCTCCTCCACCTCCACGGTTTGGAAGGTAGGACCGAAGAAAAACGCCTGGTGGGGCCCAGCCCGGCGGCGGAGCAATCCACTGAGCACGATGTTGCGAAAGCGGACGCGGTAATAGTTGATGTTTACCTCCTGGTTGAAAGCACTTTCGTTGCCCAGCCCGAAGAAGTTCCGCACAAAGTTGGGGGCCTGCACGTCGGCGTCCAGTTGCAGGTCCAGTTTGCCTACCGCCTCCGTAAACGTACCCTGGTAGTCGAAATTGTAGGCGCCCGTGGCCAGGGCGACGTTGGCGGTGATCCGGTGGCTGGCCGCGTAAGGCTGCTTGCGGAAACCGGGCCGTCGAAACAGCACCCCCGCACCCAGGAAAAGGCCGTCGTCGGGGTTGAAGTTGAACGGAACCAGCGGCCCCGCGTAAGGATACTGGAACGACCGGCGGTCGTGTTGGTGCACCGCCGGGTCGCGGGAGGTCCGGTCCCGGGCTTCGCCGCCCAGGGCCAGGTCGTTGCCCTGGCGGGTGTCGTACACCACGGTTTGGCGGGAAGCGCCCCGCACGCCCGAGCGGTCGGCGATCCGGTCTTCGCCCTCCCCCCCGATGATGCGCACCCGGGTGCCGGCTTCCACTTGCCCGCTCACCTCGAATTCGTCGTCACCGCCGTGGCCAAACAAGCGGATCTCGCGGGTTTCGCTGGCGTTGAACGTGCGCCGGTAAAGCACGCCTTCCTTTTGTCCCCGCTTGTTGATCTTGTACACCGTCACCCGGGTGCGCCCCCCGTCCTGCCGCACAACCTCGAAGAATTCCTGCTTGTCGCTGCCGAGCACTTCCACCTCCCGGGCCAGGAAGCGGTAGTACGTTTCGGCGTCGGCGGGCAACCGATCCCGGTGGGCCTTCAGTTTGGCGATCACCGCCGGACCGGAGAGGCGGAAAATTGAATCGGGCCACTGCCGGATGGCTTTTTCAATCACTTCATCGGTAAGACTGGCCTTGACCGAGTCGGCCACTGCCCGCCAATCGGCTCCGGAAGGTTCGGTTAAAAAGGAACGGTCGAAGTAACGGCCGTTGAACATAAAGCTGTTCACGTTCTGAAACCCGTAGTCGAAGCCCTGAATCTTGGGCAGCGCCCATTCCCGGCTGGCCACGAAGGGCAGCACGCCCTGGTTGACGAAATACGCCTGGTCACGGTCGCGGGGCAGGGGACGGAACAGCAACCCCCCTTCGCGTTCGTAAGCCAGCCAACGCCACTGGTCGTCGTGGCGGTCCCAGTCGGCCAGCACCATGTCCAACAGGCGGGCGCGCAGCACTTCGCGCCCGTCCACGCGGTGGTCGTTGTCGTCGCGCAGTTTCTCCAGCACCTTGGGGGTACTGTAGGATTCGGCGACTCCTCCCTTGGTGGTGGGCGTACCGCCGAAGTGGGCGGGCGGCGGGGCATCCCGTTCCTCGAAGAGGGCCAGCGTGTTGGCAAAAGCGCTCCGGTATTCGCCCAGGCGCGGGTCGTCGGCAATGAACACCAGTTTGGGGTTGGTGTGGGCCACGCCCGCCGCCTCGGCCAGGATCGGCACGGTGAGCGCCGCGTAGGGGTGCGCGGCGGAAATCTGGTCCTGCACGATGTCCGCCGCCAGCGTCCGGCGCAGGGCAACGGGAATGGCTCCCTCGGCGTCCTTTTCAACCGAACGCAGCACGTATTCCTGGCCGTCCGCCCCCTCGAGCCGCAGCGATTTGGTCTGGAACCCTCCCCCCCGCTTCACGGGCTTCAAGCCGCCCATTTCCCGGTCAATGTCGAACACCGGCACCCGGACGGGTTGTTGCCACTCCCGCCGGTAATTGCCACCCAGCAGCAGCGTCGTCAATTTTCCCGCCCCGTACTGGCCGCTGGCGCGCACGGTGACGTACGGAGGACTGGGTGATGAAAGGGTTGCGGCATTCCGATCGGGGCTGGCCGGAAGGCTGACCAGTTTGGTTGTCCACTGGGTTGCGTAGACTTGTTTGCCGTCGGGTAAGCCGGTGGGTTCCCAGAACGAGAGTGCTACCTGGCCACCGGCTTGTCCGTAGTCGAGGCGGGCGAAGCCCTGGTGGTCGCTGACAAAGCGGGCGTACTTGCCCTGCTTCACCGGCGTGCGTTTGGAACCCGATCCGCTGACGACGTAGTGGAGGCTATCCGTTTCAATGTATTCCAGCGAGTGTTCGTGTCCGTCGGCGTAGACCAGGCCGGGATACCGGCGAAGCGTTTCGATCAGGGCCTTGCGCATGAGTCGGTTGCGGGGATGAGCCAGGTCCTGCGGGTCGCCGAGCAGTTTGCGGTAGAGCGGGTACACCGAGCCGATGACGGGCAGGGGAAGGTAGAGAGACGGGTGCAGGTCGGTGAGCGGGAACAGGTGCTGCTTCCAAGTGCTGTACCCGCCGTGGGGACCGTAAGTGTACATGGGGTGGTGGGCCACCACGATCACCTGCTTGTGCCGGTTGCGGGCCAGAATGTCGTCGAGTTGGACGATCAGGGCGGCGGGGTCCTTGGCTTCGCAATCCGACTCCTCACCGGGCTTGTCCCAGGGGTGCAAAAACCACTGCGTATCCAGCACCACCAGCGTCACCATTTCACTCAGCGAAACTTCCACCGGACCGGGACAACCGCCGTCGGGCAGGAACACGTTGCCCCGGTTGAGGGTTGCTTCCACGAACTTTTCCTGGTTTTGCACGTGCTGCCAGCCTTTGCGGCCGCTCCGCTGCCAGTCGTGGTTGCCGGGAATGAACACCACCCGGCCGGGATAATCGGCCAGGATATCGAGTTGGCCGGTGAGGTGCCGTTCGGCTTCCCGGCGGCCCGGCGCCGCCGCGTCGGGCAGGCCCTTGGGATAGAGGTTGTCGCCCAGGAAGACCACCGCGCTGTTCTTGCCGGCGGCCCGGAGCTGGTTGCGCAGCAGGTTCAGGTTCGGGTCTTTGCCGTCGGGGACCGGGCTGCCCGCGTCGCCGATGAGGAAGACGGTGAACCCGGGGACGACCCGACTGGTGTCCGATGGCAAGGCCGCCGAAGTCCGGGCGGCCGACAGGAGCAGGAAAATGGCAATCAATGGGCGGTATGACATCTGAATCGGTTGCTTGGCAATTCGAAACAAGTAATGCAGCAATATGGTGCTTGCATCAGCAGCCAGTAGCTGTACTGGATTTCGAAGTTGTGCCCTTTTCTTTCCATACGAGTGCTTTGTGGTCAATGCACCAACCAACAAAAGTAAGGAATAACCCAATCACCCAATACAGCTGGTTTGCCAGGGGCCAAGGCCCGTAATTGCTCCGGTTGGGCCAAGCGGCAGCAACGCGGTTACTAAAAAGACCAAGAAAAGCTTTTTGATGCCCGCCTCACGGCTTGCGTTCAGCTTGCGACTGCTGAATGGTATCGGTGCGCGGAAGCACGTCATCGGGATGCAGGTAAGGCAGTTGGTAGCGGGGATGAAACGCGTAGTCGCGCCACCGCCACACGTAAAGCGGATTGCGCCGGAAAGTGCGGTACAGCACCGTATCGGTTGCGTTGGGGTACCAGAGTTTATAGGTTTCAAAGTTAGCTATTACATCTTTGAAATCTGGTGCTTTAGAAGATACTTCCAAGAACTCTTGTCCTTGTCGGGTCGTGTACATA
>JACMKY010000124.1 GCA_014379925.1 Cytophagales bacterium
GCCGTTACCGCCTCCTCTACTGAGTGGGCTACCAGACACCCCTGCCTTTGGTAATGAGTATTGTGGGTAACAACAATGGACGTTCTACCCGGCAAAGGTTTGCCAATTGATTCAAATGTCTTTCTTCCCATAATCATGGGATGACCCATAGTCAGACTTTTGAACCGCTTCAAATCGCTGGGCAGGTGCCAGAGCAGACGGTTGTCCCTGCCGATGACGCGGTCGTTGGAACAGGCTACGACGATGGATAGGTGCACAGGACAAAGGTGAATATTTACGGGATGAGCACATTCCCCCTTAGAAACGCTTCAATACCCAAACGCTTTCTTCCTTCCATTTGCAATTCTTCGACTGCCAGCCGACCACTTTCGGCTTTGAAATGGAGGAAGGTTTTATTATCCGTGACAAACTGCCCCGCGGGCAGGTCATCCACGGCAGTATCCACCACGATTCGGGTCCGGTATATTTTGCACACCTTGCCGTTCACCAGCGTCCAGGCGGTAGGGTACGGGGAAAGGCCGCGGACAAAATTCTGAACCGCCCGGACCGGCTGGTTCCAATGAATCTGACAGTCTTCCTTGAAGATCTTGGGGGCCAACCGAATGTTGGATTCTGCTCGCTGCGGAACCTGCGGATAAGTCCGGTGTTCAATAGCCTGCACCGTTTTCAGGACCAGGGAAGCGCCTTTGTGGCGGAGTCTTTCGTACAGGCTTCCGGCGTCATCCCCTTCGTAAATGGGTTCTTTTTCCTGAAAGATAATGTTTCCGGTGTCAATTTCGTGCTGGAGAAAAAAAGTAGTGACGCCCGTTTCGGATTCTCCGTTGATCAGCACCCAGTTGATGGGCGCCGCTCCGCGGTATTGGGGCAACCGGGAAGCGTGCAGGTTGAAAGTACCCAACGGGGGCATTGCCCACACCGCTTCCGGCAACATACGGAAAGCAACCACCACCTGAAGGTCCGCCTGGCAACTGCGGAGCCGATCCAGAAATTCCGGTGCTTTAAGCCGGTCGGGTTGCAATACGGGAATGCCGTGGGCGAGGGCGAACCCCTTGACGGCCGAAGTACTCGCCTGGAGACCACGTCCGGCCGGTTTGTCGGGTGCCGTCACGACGGCCACCACGGGATACTGGTTTTGCACCAAAATCTGGAGACTGGGTACGGCAAACTCGGGCGTACCCATGAAGACGATTCTCAACGGCGGGTTCATTGGGTCCATACTAAAACGAAATCACCGGATCGGCAAAAGTGTTTCGTCAAAAAGAAATTGAGCCAGAAATTAAAAACCTATTTATTTGCTTTATTTGCCAAATTGACGAAATACCACTAATTTCAACCCTGCCCAAATAAACGACAAGGCCGTGCAAGAGTACTTTTTACGAAACCCCATCCGGATCGATTCGACTCCCTAGTACATCGCTGAACGTGAGCACGACAGGACGGTTTAATTAAATTTACCGTTCTTTTTTATTGTACCGAATTAAACTTTAAGAAAATGAGTAACATTTCGTATTACACCGAAGAAGGCCTAAGCCGGTTGAAGGAAGAACTCAACGATTTGAAGGTACGTGGCCGAGCTGGGATTGCCCGACAGATTGCGGAAGCACGGGATAAAGGAGACCTGAGTGAAAACGCGGAATACGATGCTGCCAAGGACGCCCAGGGGCATTTGGAACTGAAAATCTCCAAGCTGGAAGAAGTCATCTCGAATGCGCGCCTGCTCAACGAATCCATCATTGATGCTTCGCAGGTTTCTATTCTTTCCAAAGTAAAGATCAAGAACAAGAAGAATGGCATGGAAGTGGTTTACCTGTTGGTTTCGGAAGAAGAGGCTGATCTGAAACAGGGAAAAATTTCGGTCCGGTCCCCGATCGGCAAAGGACTGCTGGGCAAGAAAGTCGGTCAGACGGCCCAGATCAACGTACCGGCGGGGGTACTTGAATTCGAAATCATCCAGATAAGCCGGTAAAGCCCACCCCTATGCCCACCATTTTTTCCCGAATCATCGCCGGTGAGATTCCCAGCCATAAAGTGGCGGAGGACGAGAAATTCCTGGCTTTCCTCGACGTCAGCCCCGTGGCGGAAGGCCACACGCTGGTGATTCCCAAACGGGAGGTCAGTTACCTTTTCGACTTGGATGACGAGTGGTACACCGGACTCATGCTGTTTGCCAAGCGGATTGCTCCCGCCCTGGCCAGAGCCGTACCCTGCCAGCGGGTAGGCGTTGCCGTCATCGGACTCGAGGTTCCGCATACCCACGTTCACCTGGTACCCCTGAACCAAGTGGAAGACCTCAACTTTTCGAAGCCCAAACTTGCGGTAAGCGGGGAGCGGCTGGCCCAAACGGCAGAACGGATCCGGGAAGAACTGAGGACGACATCCGGGGAATAAGGAACTCAGAGGCCGGATAAATCGAAGGTATCCATGAAAGCGGTGGTGAATTTGCCGGATTTGAACTGTTCGTCGTCCATCAGCCGAATGTGAAAAGGAAGGGTGGTCTTCACGCCTTCAATGACGAATTCCTGCAAGGCCCGCTTCATTCGCACCAGGCCCTCTTCGCGGGTTTGCGCACTGACGATCAATTTGGCAATCAGAGAATCGTAGTAGGGGGGAATGGTGTATCCGGTATACACGTGGCTGTCGATCCGGACGCCGTGGCCACCGGGCAAGTGGAGGTTGGTGATTTTGCCCGGGGAGGGACGGAAGCCATTGCCCGGGTCCTCGGCATTGATCCGGCATTCGATGGCAAACAGGTTGGGGGTGTAATTCTGGCCGGAGATGCGAACGCCCGCCGCCACCTTAATTTGTTCCTTGATCAAGTCGAAATCGGTGACTTCTTCCGTAATCGGGTGCTCGACTTGAATGCGGGTATTCATTTCCATGAAATAAAAATCCCCGTTCTTATCCACCAGGAACTCGATCGTACCGGCTCCCTCGTAGCGAATGGATTTGGCCCCCTTGATGGCCGCTTTTCCCATCCGGTCGCGCAGTTTGTCGGTAATGATGGGAGAGGGCGTTTCTTCCACCAGCTTTTGGTGTCGGCGCTGGATGGAACAATCCCTTTCCGAGAGGTGGCAGATTTTGCCGTAGCGGTCGCCCACGATCTGGATTTCCACGTGACGGGGTTCTTCCACGAATTTTTCCAGGTATAAGCTGTCGTTGCCAAAGGCGGCGGCGGCTTCTAGCTTGGCGTCGTTCCACCCTTTTGCCAATTCCTCATCGCTGCGGGCAATCCGCATGCCCTTTCCGCCGCCGCCCGCCGTCGCTTTCAGAATGACGGGGTACTTGATTTTTTCAGCGACGTCTCTGGCCTGCTCCAGCGAGTCCAGCAAGCCGTCCGAACCGGGAATGGTCGGAACGCCGGCTTTTTTCATCGTGGCCTTGGCCGACGCCTTGTCGCCCATGGCGTTGATCATCTCGGCGGAAGGCCCGATGAACTTGATGTTGTATTCCTCGCAAATCTTCGAGAACTCGGCGTTTTCCGACAGAAAACCGTAGCCCGGATGAATGGCATCCGCGTTGGTGATTTCGGCCGCCGCAATGATGTTGGGAATGCTCAGGTAAGATTGCCGGCTGGCGGGGGGACCGATGCAGACGGCTTCGTCGGAAAAGCGCACGTGCAGGCTGTCGCGGTCAGCAGTGGAATACACGGCTACCGTTTTAATGCCCATTTCTTTGCAGGTGCGAATGATCCGCAAAGCGATTTCTCCCCGATTGGCAACGAGTATTTTCTTGAACACGGGACGGAAATTTTTAAGGTTGCGTAACGAGCCGAAAAGGAGCGTGCGTCACCCATAACAATGATTTTTGCCTTTTCAGGCGGGCTCGACCAGAAACAAGGGTTGGTCATATTCCACGGGGGAGGCGTTTTCCACCAGCACTTTCACCACCTTGCCCGCCACCTCCGATTCGATTTCGTTGAAAAGCTTCATTGCTTCGATAATGCAGACCATCTGCCCCTTTTTCACTTCGTCGCCGATGCTCACCAAAGGCGGATTGTCAGGACTGGCAGAGCGGTAGAAGGTGCCAATCATGGGCGACCGGACGGTGAAGTAGCTGGTAGGGCTGTTGTTGGCCTGGCCGGGGATGGGAGATTGGGAAATGCCGGAAGTGGACGGGATGAGGGCCGGCAGGACCGGCGCGGGGACGACGGCAGGAAGGACAGGATCGACGGGTTTTGCCGGATTGGACGAATTGCGCTTGACGTTGATTTTGAACTGATCCGTTTCAATGTTGACTTCGTCTAACCCGGATTGGGCAATAAAATCAATGAGTTCCTGGATTTCCTTGGGCTTCATCGTTGACAGCGCGGTTTTAATGAGGTGGTACGCTTTACTTTACCCTTTCTACGTAGGAATGCGTGCGGGTATCCACCTTAATCCTGGTGTCCTGCTCCACAAACAAGGGCACCTGGATGGTAGCCCCGGTTTCCAGTGTGGCGGGTTTGGTGGCGTTGGTGGCAGTGTCGCCCCGGACACCCGGCTCGGTATAGGCAACCGTGAGTTCGACGAAGGGAGGCAATTCGCAACTCAACGGAGTTTCCGTTTCGGCGTGGTAAAGTACTTCCACATTTTGTCCGTCTTTCATCAAATCGGAGGCATCGATCAATTTCTCGTCGAGCGATACCTGCTCGAACGTGTTGCTGTCCATGAAATGGAACCCCGTGTCGTCCTTGTAGAGGAACTGGTGGGGCCGGCGTTCGATGCGGGCGGTCGTGATCTTCACTCCGGCGTTGAACGTATTCTCAATCACTTTGCCGTTGGCCAGGCTTTTCAGTTTGGTCCGCACAAACGCGCCGCCTTTGCCGGGTTTTACGTGTTGGAAGTCCACCAGAATGTACAGGCCCCCGTTGTATTCAATACAAATTCCGGTTTTAAAATCTGCGGTAGTAGCCATGATCAATCGTCAATTAAGCAAAGTACAGTTCATCGTCGATGGTCGACCGTCAATGGATCACCGGCCATCGTTCATTGTCCATCGTAAGCCCATTTCAGGTAGAGCGATCCCCAGGTGAATCCGCCACCGAAGGCGGCCATGATGATGTTGTCTCCCCGGCGAAGTTTGGATTCGTAATCCCAGAGGCAGAGCGGAATGGTAGCGGCCGTGGTGTTGCCGTACTTGTGGATGTTGATCATCACTTTTTCCGGCCCGATGCCCATTCGCTGGGCAGTCGCGTCAATGATCCGTTTGTTGGCCTGATGGGGAGCCAGCCAGGCGATCTCGTCCGCGGTGAGGTGGTTCTTCTCCATGATCTCGGCGGATACGCTGGCCATGTTGGTCACGGCGAACTTGAAAACGGCGGAACCTTCCTGGTAGATGTAGTGCTCCCGGGCCTCGATGGTTTCGTGGGTGGGCGGCCGACGGCTTCCGCCCGCTTTCTGGTACAGATGCTGGGCGCCGGAACCGTCCGTGCGAAGCAGGAAATCCAGGATCCCGTGGCCACTGGTAGCCGGTTCCAACAAAACCGCCCCGGCCCCGTCACCGAAGATAATGCAGGTGGAGCGATCCTGGTAGTCGACGATGGCCGACATCTTGTCGGCACCTACCACCACCACTTTTTGGTGTTTCCCCGTTTCAATGAACTGAGACGCCATGGCCACCGAGTAGAGAAAGCCCGAACAGGCCGCTTGCACGTCGAAGCCGTAGGCGTTGGCCAGGCCCGCTTCGTGGCAAATCAGGTTGGCCGTAGCCGGAAACACGTAATCCGGGGTGGTGGTGGCGCAGATGAGTAAATCGATCGCCTCGGGAGCGGTTCCGGTTTTTGCCAGCAACGCTTGCACGGCTTTTGTGCCCATGAAGGAAGTGCCCACCCCCTCGCCTTTCAGGATCCTCCTTTCCTTGATGCCCGTCCGGACGGTGATCCATTCGTCGGTGGTGTCCACCAGTTTTTCGAGTTCGGCGTTGGCAAGAACGTAATCGGGTACGAAACCAGCGATTCCCGTAATGACAGCCTTGGTTGTGGTCATAGGATGGAGAATAGCGTCCGGATGAAACGCCGTCGGGCACGCGGACGGATAGGTGCCTTCAGATCAGTGCTTCCTTAATTCGAATGTACACGTTTGATTCCACCATTCTTTTTGCCAGCAGAATCATATTGCGGATGGCCAGCGGCGAAGATAGGCCGTGACCAATGATTACGTTGCCGTTGACCCCCAGGATGGGACTTCCGCCAACGGCTTCGTAGTTGAGTTGATCGAAAAACGGATCGAAAATACGGCGTTTTTTTAGCAGATCGTAGATGGACTCGGCCATTTTGAGGATGACGTTGCCCGTAAAGCCATCGAAGACGATCACGTCCGCCCGATTGGTGAATAAATCCCGGCCTTCGATGTTGCCGATAAAGTTGACTTTGGGATTTACTTTCAACAATTGGTAGGCGGCCTGGGTGGCCAGCGAGCCTTTTTGTTCTTCTTCTCCCAGGTTCATCAACGCCACCCGCGGGCTTTGACGGCCGAAAAGGTGCTGGGCGCACACCGAGCCGATTTCCGCGAATTGCTCCAACACGTCCGGCTTGCAGTCGGCGTTGGCTCCTACGTCGAGCATTACGGCGTGGGAGCCGTCGATTTGGGGGGCGAAACTGGCAATGGCCGGGCGCATGATTCCCGCAATGGCCTTGATGCTGAACATGGCTCCCACGTGCATGGCCCCCGTGTTGCCGGCGCTGCAAAAGGCCGATACTTCCCCGCTTTTCAACAATTTAAACCCGACTGCAATGCTGGAATCGGGTTTCTGACTCCAGGCTTTCGTAGGGTGTTCTCCCATCTCGATCACTTCCTCGCAGTGGTACACCTCCGTGGCGGGGGAGCGGGACGGATGCTGGTCGAGGATGGCTTGGATCACCGGTTGCTGGCCAACCAGCACTACTTTCACTTCGGACGGAAGCACCTCTGCCGCCATTAAAGCACCTTCCACGGCCGCTTCGGGTGCAAAGTCACCGCCCATGGCATCTAGGGCAATTCTCATTGAAACGAACGCGGATTAGAATGAAAAATACGGTTACCCGATTCTAGTTTCGCTGACAGACGGATGACTCCCCCGGAAGGTGACAGTTGGGTGCGGTCCCGTAATCGGCAAGGTACTCGGAGGGATGGTATCAACAGGGACCGCTGATTACGCTGATTAAATAATTATCAACCGTGGTATCAACAACGACTCGTTTCTATACCGCTTTCGCGTAGTTTTCGATCACCACCCGGCCTTTGTAAAACAGGTTGCCATCCACCAGGTGCGCCCGGTGGTAGATGTGCGCTTCGCCGGTAGTAGGATCAACGGCAATGGTCTTGGCCGTGGCCTTGTGGTGGGTCCTTCTCTTGTCTCGTCTGGTTTTCGAGATTTTCCGTTTGGGGTGTGCCATGGTAGCGAAAGGGGATTGCTATTTGTTTTGGTGGTTATCCGGGCTTCCGGATCCTACTGTCTGAGTTGCTTCAGGGCCTGCCA
>JACMKY010000009.1 GCA_014379925.1 Cytophagales bacterium
GCGTATACAATCCCGCCGTGCCGTTCACCCTGCACACCTGGGGCAAAGGTTCCCAGGGGGGAAGCGATTTTGCGGGCGGCGTCTCCGACGGCACGGCGGGCGCGGCGGCGATGGAACTGCATCGCGGAGGGTTGCAGGCCCACAAAGCCTGGTTTTTCCTCGGTGACGTCGTCGTGTGTTTGGGGGCGGGCCTGCTCCCCGACGACCCGACCCTGCCGGTGGTGACGAGTGTCAACCAGTGCTGGAAGCGAGGCCCCGTGACGACAAACCAACGCCCCGCTCCGCTGCCACCGGGTGAAATCCACGCGCAGACCGCCCCCGGCTGGGTACATCACGACGGAGTGAGTTATCTTTTCCCGCAGGAAACGGACCGGCGCGTCCGCACCGAACACAAATCCGCTTCGTGGTCAGCGCTCAATACGGCCCCCCACCGGGAGGCCCGCAACGACCCAAAGGTGCCGACTCCCGACGTGGAGGGCGACGTGTTCAGCCTCTGGATCGAGCACGGCAACGCCGTCGGGAGCGCGGGCAGTTACGGCTACCTCGTCGCGCCCGGCCTGAATCCGGCGGACATCGGGTTTTTTCAGCAAAACAAGGCCCCGAAAATTCTTGCCAACACCCCGACCTTGCAAGCCGTCGCCACGGACGATGCCGTGCAATGCGTGTTCTGGCAACCTGGAACGCTCGACTTGCCAGACCAGCGGCGAATTCAGGCCGACCAACCCTGTCTGGTGCAATGGCGGCGCAACGCCGACAAACGCTGGACCCTGGCCGCTGGCAATCCCACGCACCGGGTGCGCCGCCTGCACGTCCGGGTGGAAGATCCGGCGGCGGCACCAGAGCCCATCGAAACGAAATTCGATTTTCCTGACGATGCCTACGCCGGTTGCCCGCAGGTGCGGGAGTTTTTGAAGTCGTGAGCCTTGAACCCTGATTTTACCACCATGACCACCCGCCGAGATTTTCTTAAGCTGTCCACCCTGTCGGTAGCCGCTACGACGTTGCCCATTCCCGGTGTTTTGACAACTGATTCAGCAGCAAAACCGGTCGTCCTGCTGCGTTCGTCGTGGAATGATGCCAACATTGGCGATCAGGGTCACACGCCCGGAACACTCCGTTTACTGGAGCGCCATATCCCCGAAGCCAAAATCCTGCTCTGGCACCAGGATCCACGGCCCGAAACCGAGAAATTGATTACCAGGAACTTCCCCGAGGTAACCATCGTCCGGGGGGCGTTTTCCGAGGGAGACAAGCCCTTCGAAGGCGAATTGAAAGACGCCTTTGAGCGAACCAATCTGTACATCGTCAACTCCGGGATGGTGTACAATTACGGGTTGTTCGGCTACGATTGGCCCTCTTCGATGGCCAACCTCACGCCCTTTTATTATTGCCTCGACCGGGGCATTCCCTTTGGTCTTTATGGTCAATCGTTCGATAAGTTTGCCCATCCGTCAATGCCCGTTTTTAAGGATGTGTTCAGCCGGGCCGCGTTCATTTATTGCCGCGACGACGAATCACGCAAGTTTCTGAAAGAGAATAATTTTAAGCCACCGGTGCTGGAATTTGGCCCGGATGGCTGTTTCGGTATCGACGTGCGCGACGAAGAAAAGGGCGTGGCTTATTTGAAGAAGGTGGGTCTGGAAGACAAGAAGTTTCTGGTCGTCGTTATCCGCACCAACACCCCCCATCTGTACGATAAAAACAAGGGTAGTTTGATGAATCCGGCCCGACCCACCCCCGCGCAACAGGAGCAGGACCGGCAGCGACTGGCGAAAGTGCGCGAGGTTATTACAACCTGGGTGCGGGAAACCGGCTTGCAGGTGCTGCTGGCCCCGGAAGTAAGCAAGGAAGTAGCCCAGGCCAAAACCGGCGTGTTCGATCAGCTCCCCGCCGAGGTGCAGCGTAAAGTTGTCTGGCGCGATACGTATTGGAATGCCGACGAAGCCATGTCGGTGTACGCCCGTGCCCATTCGATGTTCGGTATCGAGCCGCACTCGCTCATTATGGGGCTAGCCCTGGGTGTCCCGGTTGTTCACGCCCGCTCGCTGGCCCACGGCCGGAAGGGCTGGATGTTCCGCGACATTGGCCTGCCCGAATGGTTATTCGAGATCGATCAGGCACCCGCGTCAGACCTGATCAGCGCATTAATGGCAATCCACAAAGAGTACCCGACTGCGAAAGCCAAGGTGCAAAAGGACATGTCGTTTGTCGCCGAGCGGCAAAAAACGAGCATGCAGGTAATGCGTAGAAACGTGAAATTAAGCAGCTAACCATGACCGTATTTACCCAACAACGACGCGATTTCCTCCGCCAGTCGGCTTCGGTGGCGGCTTTTCTGGCTACCACCAACAGCTTGGGTACCAGCCTGAACGCCAAATCCAAAACCATCCTGCTTCGCTCGTCGTGGCAAACGGTCAACATTGGCGATATTGGCCACACACCGGGGGCTTTGCAGGTATTCAAACAGTATTTGCCCAACGGTACCAACCTCATTCTGTGGCCGTCGAGTGTCGATAACGGCGTGGCCGAACTGCTCAAATCGTACTTCCCCGAACTGACCATCGCCCAGGGGAAGATTGACGAGGATGGCAAGCCGTCCACCCCCGCGCTGACTGCCGCTTTCGAGCAAGCCGATCTGTTCGTTCACGGGTCCGGGCCGAGCGTGCTGGCGCAATCCCACGCAGAAGCCTGGCGGAAACTGACCGGCAAACCCTACGGTATTTTTGGCGTCACGATTGGCGGCGAACTAAACGAACGACTGATCGACCTGCTCAACGGGGCTGCGTTCGTGTACCTGCGCGACACCATTTCGCTGAAACTGTTGCGGGATACAGGGATCAAGTCGCCGGTGCTGGCGTTCGGACCGGATGCCACGTTTGCCATTCCGTTCCGTAACGATCAGAAAGCCAGTGCCTACCTGAAATCGGTTGGCCTAGCCGACAAACAGTTCATCTGCGTCATTCCGCGCCTTCGCTACACGCCGTATTACAAAATCCACCAGACCGAACCCAACGCCGAAGACCTGCGCCGGGCGGGTATATCCGATCAGTTTAAGGAGCCGGACCACGCCAAGCTACGGGAAGTAATCGTGGCCTGGGTGCGGAAAACGGGACTTAAGGTACTGGCCTGCCCCGAAATGACTCACGAAATGGAGGTTGCCAAAGCGTTTCTGGTCGACCCGCTACCCGACGATGTGAAGAAAAACGTCGTCTGGCGCGAGACGTACTGGCTCCCCGACGAAGCCACGTCGGTGTACGAGCGGGCACGGGCCTTGGTCAGTATCGAAATGCACTCGCCCATTATGGCATTTCAGGCCAACACGCCCGCGTTTTTGATCCGCCACCCGACCGACACCAGCAAAGGCCAGATGTGGCGGGATGTCGGACTGAGCGACTGGATTTTCGAGATTGACACCACCACCGGCCCCCAGATTACGGATCGACTGATGGCGGTGCACGAGAACTATCCGGCGGCTTTGAAAAAACTCGCTACCGCCCGTTCCTTTGTGAACGAACGTCAACGGGAGATGGCCAGCGCAGTCGAGAAAGTCATTCGGGCGTAAGCGGACCCCCGTGAAACGATTCATTTTTCTACCGCCGTACCTGCTCATTTCGGCGGCTTTATTCGCTCACGTTGGCACGACCCGCATTGGGCGGGAAAATTGAAAACGAACGGAGTTTGACAATGCGCGGGTTTTCGTATTTTTGGCGACGACAACGCCCCGGGTGAAGATCCGGACGAAACCGCCCGCTAAGCCTTATCTAATCCACGTTATGCATTCAACCCTCTCCGACCAGCAGGTCATCTTCGATTTCGGCAAGTGGAACGCGGCGCTGCCGGAACACGCCAAGGCCTACGCCAGCGCCCAGCCCTACCCGCACATCGTGCTGGACAATTTCCTGGAAGAGTGGGCGGCGGAGAAAGCCATGCGGGAGTTCCCGCCCGTGAAGGACGAGGGCTGGATTCACTACGTGCATTTCAACGAAAAGAAGCACGGACTCAACAAGACGGACCTGCTGCCCCCCTTCGTCCGGCAGGTGATCGGGGAGCTGAACACGCCCCGGTTTTTGTCCTACGTAAGCCAACTCACCGGCATCGATCACCTGCTGGCCGACGAGATGCTCGAAGGCGGGGGCCTGCACCAATCGTTGCGGGGTGGCTTCCTCAACGTTCACGCCGATTTCACGGTGCATCCCCACAAGGCCAACTGGCGCCGCCGGGTCAACCTGCTCATCTACCTCAACCGGGATTGGCAACCCGACTACCGGGGCGACCTGGAACTGTGGGATCGGGAGATGACACAATGCCGCCAGAAGATCAGTCCCGTCTTCAACCGCTGCGTGCTCTTCAACACCGACGAAGACTCGTACCACGGCCTGCCCGATCCGATTACGTGCCCGGAGGACATGACGCGCAAATCCGTTGCCCTCTATTATTTCACCGAGGAAAAGACCGCCCCCCGGAAGCGCTCAACCAACTACCAGGCCCGCCCCGGCGACGGCTGGAAGGCACCGTTCATCTACCTCGATAAGAAATTCGTTGCCCTCTACAGCCGCGTGAAAAGCACCCTGGGCATCAACGACGATTTCATTAGCAAGATCCTCAGTCTGTTCAGCGGCAGGAAGAAGTAGGCAATGGGCAGTAGGCAAAAGGGAAGAGTAGGCAGGGGGCAGTTGAAAATAAAAGTAAAGCTGCGTTCGTAACGACGTGGTTGTTCTTTTCCCTTACCTTGCCTGCTTCTTTGCTGCTCATTGCCTACTACCTACTGCCCACTCTTCCCTTTTGCCAACTGCCCATTGCCCATTGCCA
>JACMKY010000125.1 GCA_014379925.1 Cytophagales bacterium
AGAGTGACTTGCTTTTCCAGCAGGGTGTTCTGCGCCTTCAGCAAAGGAAGGCGGGTCAGCAAGAGGACCAGCAACAGTGGCAGCGTTTTTGACAGCCTACGAGTGATTGGTAACCGCATATGGTTCCAGTAAAAAGGACTTTGAGTACTGCCTCGTCAACGCCTATTGACACCCTTCTCCTGTGATCATGATCACCTGGCTCTTGCGCACTATCTGGACCGGAAGCACCAGCGGCAGCTCAGCGAGCACCTCTTCCAGGCTCGGTCGGTTGAAGGTGGAAGAGAGGGCACAGGACTCCAACTCTTTGGTTTGGAGTCGGAAGGGTTGGTGGAAATAATGGCTTAAGTCGTTGGCTACTTCCCGCAAAGGGGCATTGTGGAAGATCAATTGGCCGGTCTTCCAGGCCAGCAGGTTTACATCCCGGTACGGGGCTTTCGTAAGTGCTCCCCGGAGATAGGTGCCTCGCTCTCCGGGTGTCATCGTCAGCTGGCCGGTCCGCTTTCCTGGCGCGAAGAGGGCTACCTTACCGGTTACTACACTCACCAGCACGGAGTCTTCCCGAGCGGCATTGACTAGAAAAGAGGTTCCCAGCACCCGGGTCAGGACCGCACCGGAGGCAATGACAAAGGGCTTTTCCTGGTTTTTAGCCACCTCGAAAAAGGCTTCTCCCGTCAAGGTCACGGTTCGTTCGTGGCCGGGGAAGCTCTCCGGATAGGTCAGGCGAGCGTTGGTGTTCAAATGGACGCGGGTGCCATCCGACAGGGTAACCGTGACGGGATGGGTGGTAGCCTCGGTTATGTTGTCGCGGTGGAAAAGCAGTTGCCTGAGCGGAGTTTTGAAGCCAAGCCCGATGCCCAGCAGGAGTACCACCGCGGCCGCGATTTTGGCCAACGGCTTCCACCAATGGGTTTTGGAAGGTAGGGGCTGGCTGATTGCTTCCTGCCGGCCGATCGCCAACCGGGCTTTCACCTTTTTGAAGTCCCGGGGGACATCGATGGAGGCGAAATCCTTGGCCTGGGCACTGCTATGCCATAGCCATGTCATCTGCTCCAAGTATTGCTGATGCTGACAGTCGGCCTGTGCCCAATCCCGTATTTGCTGGCGTTCCTGCGCGCTGGCTTCCCCATCCAGGAACCGGATGAGGAGTTGCTCGTCGATAGTTGGTTGGAAAGAAGGGTCCATCACCGTTTTTTGAAGTTAGGACAATCGAACTTGCCCTGACACGTATCGGCTGGGGAAGAATTATTCAGGAAATGTTTAGGGCAGTGTACCGGCTGCCATCAGCAGCAGAGGGAGATAGTCCGCCAGTTCCCGGCGAAGTATTTTCAGGGCCTTGCTGATTTGGGTTTCGACGGTGCGGACGGAGAGGCCTAGTTGCTGGGCAATCTGCGGGTTCTTCACTTGCTCAAAGCGACTCATCTGGAAGATTTTCCGGCACTGCTCCGGCAAGCGTTGCACTACCTGCCAGATCTGCTCTTGCAGTTCCAGCAATTCCAGGGCATCGCCTTCTTCTGCTGAGGGAACCTGGCGCTGGAGTAGAAGGTGGTGCCCTTGGTGGAGCTTGACTTGCTTGAGGTGATTGAGGCAAGCGTTGTGCACGGTTCGGTACAGGTAGGACTTCAGGGAAGTAACCGGCGTCACGTCCTGGCGTCGCTCGTAGAGTCGCACGAAACTCTCCTGCACGACTTCCTTGGCCTGGCCTTCCTCGCCTAACAGCCTTTTGGCATACACGCAGAGTGCCGGATAGTAGCGATGGAAGAGCTGTTCAAAGGCTGTCTCATCGCCGGCCTTCAAGCCATTGAGTAAGGACAACTCGGCAGAATCCAATGTTGGTAATGAAGTTAAGTGGCGGTGAAGTATACGGCTTGACCGCAACATTTCAAAATCATTTGCCAAAGTCTCTTCAAACCACCATTTTGTGAACTACTGCCGGGCCAGGAGGTTGATGTCGGCCGGGTTCAGTTGGGCGGCAATCCGCATCGGTTTGGACGTGCCCCTGAACGCGACCGCAATCATGGCTTTGCCCATGGCTTGGGTAGTGGTTACGCCGTTGGGAAACAACGACTTCATCAGTGGATACAGGGGTTTCAAAACGGTGTAAAGTGCGTTGTACAACGCCGTGCTGGACTTTATTCCGTGCAGCGGATGGATGTATCCCGGCCGGAACATGTAGGCACCCCGGAAGGGCAGGGCCAGCAACGCATTTTCGGTTTTGCCCTTTACCCGCGCCCACATCACGTTGCCTTTCTCCGAACTGTCGGTTCCCTGACCGGATACGTAGCAAAAGGTCAGGTTCGGGTTTAGCCGCGTCAGGGTACTGGCTACGTGCAGCGTCAATTCGTACGTAATGCGATGATACGCTTTTTCCTTCATTCCGAAAGCACTCGTTCCCAGGCAAAAAAAGCAGGCGTTGTAGCCTTTCAAATCCGGTTCTACGGCCGACAAATCGAAAAAATTGCCGTGAATGATTTCCTTGAGCTTCGGGTGTTGAAGACCCAAAGGACGGCGGTTGATGACGAGAACATCGGATACGGATGGGTTATCCAGGCATTCCAGCAAAACCCCTTTTCCAACCATGCCGGTTGAGCCAGTGATGATGGCTTTTATTTTATCCATAATTTTCTTTTCTTCATCGTTGATTCTGCTTTAATGCCGTCAGGCTGATCGTGAAAACGGAATCGCAAGGGATTCATTCCGGCGGTTTCCGTTTTTTTGGTCTTTCATCACCGCCGTCGGCCGTACCACCGAATCCATCCTTCGGGATCTTGACCAGTACCGGGTTGATCCTCGGCAAGGAAAACAATCCAATCACGCCGCCAAAGAAAACATCCTTAAAAAAATCAGTACAGAACGCAAAATCGCGACACTTGTCCCTGAACGGCCATCACCAAGGCCGGTATCCCCATGCACTTTCCTACCCTTCAACAACGGCGGTGGTTTTACCCGTTCCTCTTCCTGGGGACGGCCACCGTCGGTTGTGGCACCAAAACCACCCCCGACGCCGGAACGGGACCCGTGGGACCCGCCAGTGCCCTCGCGACCTTCGAACTCGAGCCCGGTTTCAAGATTGAGTTGGTCGCCGCCGAGCCGCTGGTTGCCGACCCGGTGGACATGGAGATCGACGAGTACGGCCGCCTGTACGTGGTTGAAATGCCCGGTTATCCGCTCGATAAAAGTGGCTCCGGCAAAATAAAGCTGCTGGCCGATACCAACGGGGATGGACAGATGGACCAGAGCACGGTGTTTGCCGAGGGCCTGGTGTTGCCCAACGGCATCATGCGCTGGAAGAAGGGGGTGCTGGTAACCGACGCGCCCAACGTACTCTACCTGGAAGACACCGATGCCGACGGTCGGGCGGACATCAAAGACACCGTGCTGACCGGGTTTTCTTTGTCCAATCCCCACATCAACGTCAACAACCCGGTGTACGGACTCGATAACTGGATTTACCTGGCGCACCGGGGAGCCATTACCACGCGGAACTACCAGCAGGAATTCGGCGATGAGGGCACGGAAGTTTATTTCCCGGGCCAGCCCGGCCAGCCGCGCCTACCCAAAAACGCGGGCGATCATTGCGTCCGTTTCCGCCCGGACCAGCGCGCGCTGGAAATGACTTCCGGCAAAGCGCAATTCGGGCAGACCTTCGACACCTGGGGCCACCACCTGCTCGCCGATAACCAGAACCACGCTTTTCAGCCGGTGATCGCGGCCGCTTACCTGGCGCGGAATCCGGAACTGCTCATCGGGGATGCCCAACAATCCTTGTCCGACCACGGCAACGTCTCCGAGGTATTTCAGATTACCAAAAATCCCGAACGTCAGTTGTTCAGCGGGGCCGGCGTGATGACTTCCGCGAGTGGCGTGACTGCCTACGGCGGCGGCGCTTTTCCGCCCCCCTTCGATCAGCAGGTGACGTTCGTCTGCGAATCCGTCAGCAACCTCGTTCACGCCGACCGGCTCCAGGACGCGGGCGCTACGTTCGTGTCGAGCCGCGTGGGTCGCCCCCGGAAGGAATTCCTGGCCTCCACGGATGCCTGGTTCCGTCCGGTCAACACCTACGTGGGACCGGACGGGGCGCTTTACGTGGTCGACTACTACCGACAGATCATTGAGCATCCCGAATGGATGTCGGAGGAGGCCATCCAAGCCGGCGGGCTGTACAACGGCAAAGACCAGGGGCGAATCTACCGCATCAGCGCCACGGACGCCAAACCGGCGGACTGGACCAACGGGCTCCGGTTGGGCGAGGCGACCCCCGGGCAACTGGTGGAAAAACTGGCCAGTCCCAACAGTTGGTGGCGGACCCACGCGCAACGCCTGTTGGTGGACCGCGCCGACCCGGCCGTTGTGCCGGCTTTGGTTCGAATGGCCCGCCATCCCACTTCCCCCGTGGGCCGCTTGCACGCCCTCTGGACGCTGGAAGGGTTGGGCGAACTGCAACCGGCACTGATCCGGCAAGCCCTGGGAGATTCGACGGCGGGAATCCGGGAGAATGCCCTCCGACTGGCCGAGTTGCATTTGCCGGCTTCCCCCGAGCTGGTGAATGCCCTGTTGCCCCTGGAAAAAGACGCGGACGCGAAGGTGCGGTTTCAACTGCTCTGTACCCTGGGTTCCGTCCGTTCGCCGGCGGCCGCCCTGGTTCGCAACCAACTGCTGTTTGCCGACATCAACGACAAGTGGGTTCAGGTTGCCGCGCTGTCGGCGGCTTCCTCGCAAACCGCCGCGCTGTTAACCGAAGTGCTGAACCACTTCCGTCCCGAAGTTCCGGCGTACGCCTCGCTGGTCGAACGCCTGACGGCGATGGTGGGCGCGAGCGGTGAGCGGGCCGATATTCTCAAACTGATCCAACGGGCCACGACGAGAGGACCCGGAAGGCCGCCCGCGTGGCAGGCGCCGGTGCTGGCCGGGCTGGCGCAGGGAATGCAAACGCGACCATCGCCCGCGTCGGTGGTTGAAAAACCGGCCCGGCTCGTTGCCACTTGCTTTGACCATCCTTCGGGCGAAGTGCGCCAGGCTTCCCTGCAATTGTTGAAAGTGATCGGCCTGCCGGACGAATTCCCGGCGAAAACGGGGATTGCCCGGGCCGTATCCGTCGCGGACAACCGGCGTTTGTCCGATGACCGCCGGGCCGAAGCCGTTCATTTCCTGGCGCTCGGTGATCCGGCTCCGTACGCTTCCCTGCTCAAAAAATTAATCATTCCCCAGGAACACCCCTCCATTCAGTTGGCCGCCTTGAAAACGCTGAGTCTGGTGCCCGACCAGACCGTGACCGAATACGTGCTGCAAGCGTGGCTGGCCCTCACGCCGGGAATCCGGGATGCGGCCCTCAATACCTTCATGGCCAACCCGGAACGCAAAAAGGCCCTGCTGGACGCCATTGAATCGGGCAAAATTCCGTCGGCCAGCCTGGGATGGTCCCGCAGTGCCCAACTCATGGGCGAATCCGACGACAAGCTACGCAACCGGGCCCGGGCGTTGCTCAACAAAAACGACGACGAAAAAATCAACCAAGCCTACCAGCAGGCGCTGACCTTGCAAGGGGATGGCCGCCGGGGCAAGGTGGTTTTCCAGCAAAACTGCGCCGTTTGCCACCAGGTGAGGGGCACCGCGGGAACGGCTTTCGGACCGGACCTGGGCACGGTCCAGAACTGGCTGGCCAAAGACATCATGGCCAACGTACTCGCACCCAACCTCTCCGTTGCGGTTGGTTTCGATCTCTGGTCGGTGGAGCTGAAAAACGGGGAAGCGTTGCAGGGCATTATCGCCAGCGAAACATCGGCGGCGATCACGCTGCGGATCGGGCCGGGAGCGGAAAAAGTTCTTAACCGGCAAGACGTACAATCCCTGAAAGTGCTCAACGCGTCGGCCATGCCCGTTCTTACGTCGCAAATCAACCAGCAGCAAATGGCCGACCTGTTGGCATTCTTGCGGCAGACGAACTAGGGAGGTTGCCGGTTTCACGCGCGACCAGGGGTGAGGGAAACCGGACAAAAATGGATGACGCTTCATCTTCAAACCAGTGCCATGACACGCAGTAATTTTTCCGGGTGCCTCCTCCTGGCCATTGCGGTGCTGACGGGGGGGGCCTCGCCGGCGCAAAAAACGACGGGGGCCACAGTGGACGTAGGCGTCGCCCGCGTTGACATTACGCCCGAAGGCCCGATTCGCCTGAGTGGCTACGGCTGGATGCGCAAGACCGAATCGGAAGGCGTGCTGCAACGGCTGGGGGCCAAGGCACTGGCTTTCGGCAGCGACGCCCAGGGTCCCTCCGTGCTCATCACCGTGGACCTGGCGGGCATTCCGGCCAACATCACCGCCAAGGTGGCCGAACGCCTGGCCAGGAAAGCCGGCGTTGATCCGGCCCGGCTGGCCATCTGCGCCTCCCACACGCACTCGGGCCCCGACGTGGGCAACTCGCACAACATGTATTCCGATCCGCCCTTGCCGGTGGATCAGCTCGGGCGCATTGCCCTCTTTCTGGATTCGCTCACGCCCAAACTGGAGCGGGTGGCGCTGGCCGCCCTCCAAGACCGCCGGCCGGCGCGGGTAGCCTGGGGAATCGGGGAAGTTGGTTTTGCCCTCAACCGCCGGGTAATCAAAGACGGCAAATGGGCCGGGCACGGCAAAGTGCCGGAGGGACCGGTTGACCACGCCCTGCCGGTGCTGAGCGTAACCGGTCCGGACGGGAAAGTGCGGGCCATTCTTACCAGCTACGCCTGCCACGGCACCACCCTTTTCGACGACATCAACCAAACGCACGGCGACTGGATCGGGGAAGCGCAACGGCTCATCGAAGTCAACCACCCCGGTGCCATTGCCCTGGTCACCGCCGGGTGCGGCGGCGACGCGGACCCCAACCGGCGCGGCAAATTAGAATACGCCACCCAACACGGTCAAAGCATTGCCGACGAAGTGGAACGTCTCCTGGCCACGTCCCTGTCGCCGCTCACCGTTCCCCCCGTCGGGCGACTCCGGAAGATTGAATTGCCTTTCGACCACGTGCCCGACGTGAAGGAACTGATTGCCCTCGCCAAAGAGGAGGGCGCCAAGGGCCACAACGCGGGGGTCCACCTCGAACGGGTAGTCCGGGGAATGGCGCTGCCGACCAGCCTGACGTACCCGATCCAGACCTGGACGTTCGGCAATAAACTGGCGATGGTTTTCCTGGGCGGGGAAGTGGTGGCGGATTATTCGCTGCGG
>JACMKY010000126.1 GCA_014379925.1 Cytophagales bacterium
AATCGAACATCTCCGTTCACCCGATGGGCGAAAACAACCCCGTTGCTACCAATGCCACCGAAAAGGGGAGGCAGCAGAATCGGCGGGTTGAAATCGTGGCCCGCAAATCCTGATCCCCGGCAAAACGTCAAGCACAATTCATCCGGCGAAAAAGCCGATCAAGCAGGAACGCAACGTTTCCGCTTGATCGGCTTTTTGCTTCAATCCGATCCCGCCGGGGTTGCCACGGTCAGGCTGATTTTCCGGAGAGAAGGGATTGGTAATCCGGGTGTCGGCTTAGGTAATGAGCTACCATCGGGCAGGTAGCGACAACTTGGTAGCCATTCTCCCGGGCGTAATCCAGGCCGTACCGGATCATTTCCTCCGCGATTCCCTGTCCCCGCAATTCTTCGGATACATACGTGTGCGTGAAGTCCATCACGCGGGGGGCGGGGAGACTGTAGGCCAGTTCGGCGTCGATTTCCTGGCCATCCACTTTGGCACCGAACGCCTGATCCGCCGGGTTATGGGTTACGACAACATTCATGGTAGTCTGGTTAAGGCGTCTGGTGGCCGGGCTTTCCGGCCTTTCCGAAAGGCTGCTTCGAAGCTGGGCATCCGTTCAGACCTTGCCCGGGTTGAAATCATCCACGCGCGTGGTACGCTGAGCGTCCTTGGCATCCTGCTCTTTATTCAAGGCGTTGCCCATTTCGGGCATATTGGTTTTGCGGTGACTGGGTTTGTTGCGCGAACGGAGTTCGGTGATGCCGACGCCAATCAATACGGTCACCGCCATGGCGACGGTGATGATGATCGCTAATGTTGTCATTTTCTTGAATGGTGAGTGAAACGGAAACGGATGGTTTGATTTACTTCATACGCAGGGGGAAACGCGAAGTTGGTTCTTCCGGTTGATTTGTTGGGAAGCTCCGGCAGGCCAGCGCCCTGCAAACAAAATGCCCGGCCATTTGACCGGGCATTCCTTACAACGTACCCTTTCTCAACGGATGCCCGTAGGGCTAACTGGGACTGGGAACCACTTCGTCGCTTTTTGTCGCGCCTGATTGACTGGTATTCAGGGCCAACCACACGCCCAGCGTAACGCCGATTAGGGTAATGGTGATCAACAATGCTCTCATCAGAATGCAGTTTAGTGGAAAGTCAGGACGGATTTGCCCACGTATACGGGTTGTAAAGGGCTTTGTTGGGGGAAGCGCTTTCTTTCCGCAACGATCACGGGTAAACACTGGCGCGGCCAGACCAGATCGTTTTAGGGTTACCGAGGCCCGTTCCCGGTCACTTCATTGGTTCATCAGGCTTCTCACCTGGGGAAGTTGCTTCACTCGTTCGACTGTCTTGGTGTCCAACTGGTTATCTCGTTGCATCCGCACCAGCAACTGCGGCGTAACGCAGCCGCTCCGCTCCTTGAGTTCAATCCGCATCGGGTTGAACTTCACCCGCACTTTGGTTCGGGTCCCCGCCTCGTTATCGTCGCCATCGCCGGTGAATTCAAAGCGCTTCACCAACTCCCCGTTCCCCGCGTTGAACACATCCAATTCGTGGTTGCTGTCGGTGTAAGCGTGGGAAGTGGTGGTTCCACTCGTGATTTTTTCGATTTTCAGGTTGTTGGGAGCGGTGTAGAGGGTCACTACCCGGCTTCCTTCCGCCCGCGTGTAGTCACTTTTCGTTTCCACGGCCTTCATGTAGATGCGGGCCTTGACCGTGTTGTTCTCCACGTAGGCACTTACCTCCGCGTTCACCCGCGGACCGTTCCCGTCGAAGTCCCGGTCGCCTCCGACGTGGGGCGGCGTAAAGTCAACCTCTCCCGGCTCGTGCGACACCGTGGTGACCTTGCACACTTCCGGCTGGGGCTGGATGACGGGAATGGAAGAGACTTCCTTGTTGTTCCAACTCAGCACCAACTCGTGGCTGTTCCGATCGAGCAGAACGCCGTTGCTCCCCAGATTCAACACCAGGTGGTAATGGGTGGGTTGACTCAACGCGTGGGTGACGTCAATTTTCTGGGTGCCGTTGCTCAGGTAGACCTTGATGGCCGTCCGGTCGAAATCGTACCCGAAAAACTCCGCTTTCCCCCGTCGGTTCGCGTCCAGGCTCAGGTCAATCCCGGCGGGCACGACCTGGCACATCACGGGTTCGAGCAGGGGCACGGGTTGTCTCAGGAGGTTGGACTTGATCCGCATCAGTTCCTGCCGGAGCCGGTTCCGCAGAAAGTCCGCGTCGCACCGGAATTCAGTCCCCGTGGTGGCTACCGCCCGGTTCACCAGGTTGTTGACCTCGTTTCTCACGGTACTCTGGGCTTCGTCGGTCAGTTTGTCGGTCAGCTCCCGGAGCGTCTGTTGCCAATTGGCCGACTGGCCGCTCAGCTGGTCAATGGCATCGTCGAGGGCGGCGGTGGTTTCGGCCACCGTATCCTTGATCGTACCCCGAATTTTGTCAAAAACTCCGCAACCGCCGGTCAACAGCAGACAAAACAGGAGGAGCACGCCAAGGTTCAGTTTTCGGTCGGCGTCGGACCGCCGGGTGGAACGGGGATTTTGCATGGGTGAAGGTATTTGAAGGTGAAAAATGGGTCCCGTAATCGACTCAGGTACGCAAACAGCATTGGTACCGAAAAAATGAAAAAGTAAACACCAACGCGGTCAGACCAGGGGCGATCCTGCCAATGCCATTTCCACCGCCCGCAGGGCATTTATCCGCCCGTGTCCCATTTGATGGTTGTGTCCGTTCTTGTAGACCACTCCGCCTACTCTATCGGCGGTCTGCTTGAGTAGTTGGCGTACCTGTGCCTCCCGTAAAGTGGGGTTGGCGGAAAGCACCAGGGCACAAATGCCGGCAACCAGGGGGGTTGACGAGGAAGTGCCGTTGAAATCGGCCACGTAATTGTTGTCCAGTTTACCCCCGGCATTGTAGCCATTGGTTCCGGAAATGTCCGTGGTATAATTGTGCACGCCCGGGGCGGCAAGGTCCACTTCGGGTCCGAAACACGATCCCCACCAACTTTCACCATCCCGGCTGGTACGCGTTTTGGGTTGGTCGTATTCATTGCTGGCCGCGATGGTAAGCACGTTGGGCAAGCTACCCGGAAATTCGACCGGGCCGGCGGCATTACCCGCGGCCACCACGATTACGCAGCCTTTGCCGTTACGCCCCCGCGTACGGGCCCGCTCAAAGGCGTTGGTGATGGCACCGGAAGGAGCGCCCCCGCCCCAACTGTTGCTGAGAATGTCCGCTCCGTTCTGCCAGGCCCAATCGATGGCTTTCCGAATGCCACTGCTGGTGGATACCCAATCCGCGTCCTTCCGCGGAGAATAGGCGATGCGGATGGCAAGAATGGAACTGCCCCCGCCCGTCCCCCGGATTCCCAGTCCGTTGCTGGGGATGGCGGCGGCAAGTCCGGCGCACGCGGTGCCGTGCGCATCCCACGGTTGGGGTTGTTGATTGGCGTCTTCGTCGGTGGCATCGTAACCGCCGACAATGGCGGAGGCCAGATCGGGATGGGAAACGTCGACGCCTTCGTCGAGTACCGCTATTTTGATGTTCTTAGAGACGGTAACGCGGGTCCAGGCTTCCGCCGCGCGGGTAATCTTCAGGGCGTACTGAAACCGCTGCAGTGGATCGGGCCCGGCCGCCGCCAGCGGTTCCGCTACGCCGCTGGTTGCTTCGTGCCGGTAGGCAGTGGGCGTAGAGGCCTGGCCAGGGGCGGCCTGGGTTGGTGGGAGTGCATTCTTGGAAAGACCCCCTCCGGTTTTACCCGAATCACCCTTCCGGGGCGTATGCTGACCGATGGTGATGAAATCCGGTTCGGCGTAGTCCACTTCCGCCCGCTGCGAGAGTTTGGCAATGGCATCGAAAGGACTCATGGCCGGGTTGATCCGCACCACGTATTCATCCTCGTCCGCCTCCAGAATTTCGCCACCGCTGTCCTGAATGATTTCCACGGCTTTGGTGCCGGTTTCCGGCTTGAAGCCCACCAGAATGCGGTCGGTTACCACTACTTGCGTGGAACCCAGGTCAAAAACCGGAGAAACCCTTTCCACCGTGGCATCGGCGTTCAAGGCATCCGCGGCGGCCGTCAAAGGGTGACTGGTGGGTTGATCCGGTTGGGAAACGTCGATGATGGTCAGCTTCTCGTGGGGCACTTCCAGGCGATCATCAAAATCCCCCACTTCCGGTTTGGGATCGATTGCCGCCCGGCGGATGGCCTGGTCAGCGGACTCGCTGAACCGTACCGCAATTTTATTGGGATTCACCGGCAGCGAAACGCGTTTGCCGTTCACGATGTATTCGAAGTCCATGGTTGATTGTTCTGGTTTGCGTTTGATTGTTTTTTATTGGCAAAATCACTTGGGCGGCAACGGCTTTTCAACACCGGTTTTTCGGTATGGGTAAGATCAGACCGCCGCGGACGGCGTAAAAGCGGAATGTTTGCCAAACACCGCGCTCGCCACCCTTCAGCGATGGCATCACTGGCCGGCGAGAAACTTTAACGCTTTGGGCACTCCCGCCAATTTTTCCAACGCCAGCGGCGTCGAAGAATCCGTCAGCGTTTCCGCCGCGGGGGCGTCCCGTTCGGCAAACGAGCCGGGCTGCGATCCGGCCACCCGGCCTTCTGCTTCCGGGCCCAAAGGAATCACCCGGATCTGACATTCAATGTGTTCTCCCTCGGTACTGAATTCGTCGTCAATGTTGTAGGGGGGAAGCGTATTGCGAAAAAACGAGCCTTCCGTACTGTACACCAGGTCGTTCTGGTTCTTCGACAGTATTTTGCCCACTAAACGCCCGAGTTCCGTCAGCACCGTTGACACCAGCAGGGCGGTGGGATGGGGGGTGGTCAAGGTCCGGACGATTTCCTTGGCTTCCGGGGAGTCAAAGAGGCTGGTCACGGTTTCCCCGAACTCCCTCACGTCCTGGTCGCTTTCCACGAAAAGCACGGAGTAGTAGACGAAGGAACCGGGATTTTTAGGCCCGTAAACGATCCTTCCGTGCCCACCGAATTTCACCCAGGTCCATTGCTTCACCTGGGGGATGAAAAACGAATTCGTAAACAAGGTAGGGGTCGGATTGGCCGTACCGCTGGCGTCCACCGCCAGGGTTACGATGCCAATTTCGTTGCGTCCCAAAAAGTCGGCCCCTTTGCGCATCCGGAAACCAGGAATGGTAATGGCAATGTCGTCCTTGTCTTTGTTGAAGTTCATCGTGTTGGGGATTTAGGGGTTACCACCAGGGTTTTTATCGGTGCTCGGGGTAAAACTACGTAAGTGATTTTCCCGCTACAATACCCGATTTTTAGTATTTTCCGGATTTATCCGTGGCGGACCGCGCATTGCACCGAGTCCCGGTAACCGTTTTTTATAACTTGAACCGGTAAGCAACCAGTACGCTGAATTTAGTACTGCCCTTTAGATCAAACCGTTGCGAATGGCAAATTGCACCAGGCCGCCGGTGTTTTTGGTACGGGTTCGGTTGATCGCATTCTTCCGGTGCGTATTCACCGTGTGAACGCTGAGAAAGAGCCGGTCGGCAATGTGCTTGCTGCTGCAACCTTCGGACACCAGTTTTATGATTTCCCCTTCGCGTTTGCTCAACCGGGCCGGTGTCGCCGGGAATTCGTGGGCGGCGGTACTCACCAGGCAGGTTCCGTCGTCGAGTGAGCGCACGGAGGCCACCAGCGCAGTATCCTTCTTCCAATCGGTAATGTCCACGCCGGTACCCAGCAGGTGGGTGATGTTGCCCTGGCCGTCGGTGTGCAGCACCGTGTTTTGTTCCAGCAGGCGCACGTACGTACCGTCGGCCCTCCGGAGCCGGTAGTCGCCGCTGACCTGGCAACGGGCGCGTTTGGCCGGGGGAAAAGCCAGCAGGAAACGCCACACCCGGCGCATCAGTTTCCGGGCGTGGGGAAGGTCTTCGGGGTGAACGAGGTCCTGGATGAAAGCGGCCCCGCCTGCGATGAATTGTTCCGGCGCGTACCCCAGCAGGCGTTCCACGTTGCTGCTCACGAAGTCGCAGTGCCGGGTGCGCACATCCAGAATCCAGGTGAGGTAGGGCCGCCGATTGAGGATCAACTCCAGCGCGGGGTTGGCGCTGACCCATTCCCGAAAATCAGGAAGGCCATTTTCGGCGGCGGGTGGGTCCTGCCGGTGGTGAAGCGGGGCGGCTACCTGTCCGGGCAAGCGTCCGGCGGCGGGCGGGTTTCGTGGGAAGCAGGTGAGCATTGTTGGTCGGTAGTTTGGTCAGGCGCGGCGTACCCCTCGGAGACGGGACAAATATCCGTTTTTTATGAGTTGATAATGAAGGAGATAAACACGGTTTTAACGCCGGGATTTTACCAGCGGGGAGATCCCGTATTTTTCCCGTTCGGGCGGAGAAAAACACCGCGATTTTACGGCCGGGTTTTTAATTAAGTAATTGACTATAAATACA
This sequence comes from Cytophagales bacterium, assembly GCA_014379925.1. Taxonomy (GTDB): domain Bacteria; phylum Bacteroidota; class Bacteroidia; order Cytophagales; family ES-bin-26; genus ES-bin-26. Next base: position 6,421 of record JACMKY010000126.1, read on the forward strand.
TTGTGCTTCGCGCTTGCCCCTTGGTGATGGCCAGGCCGGTTGGGAACGTGTCGGTTTTCCCTTACCTTCACTTCCGCCGTGTTTACCAAACCCATTGTTTCACCCTGCACCCGCTCCGATTGTGCGCGAGCCCGTGTTTAGCAAAGAAGAACTGCCACGGATGATGGAGGCGACGGC
>JACMKY010000127.1 GCA_014379925.1 Cytophagales bacterium
CACGTCGATGACGACGCACGACAGATTGGTGGTGCCAAAATCGATTCCCACGATGCACGGAATCTTTTCCATAACGAACCGGACCCGAATGGTTACAAGCGGCGTAAGTCATAGTAGCGTCGCTGCAGGGCAACGACGTCAGTCACGAGTGTTTAAAAAATTGACAGCCAGCTATTTAAAAATCAGGTAAGCGAATGGTGTCGGTTGTTCCGAGCTGCGTGCGGCGTACGTACTGCATGCGTTGGACGACACGACTGCGAACCTAGCCTGCCTTTCGAAAGAAGCTGGATTCCCGGACCACAATCTCCCCCAGCAGATGCACTTGAACGGGCGTACGGTTGGGGTTTTCGATCTTGGCGAGCAGAATCTCAACGGCAGCGGCTCCGATGGCTTCGCACGGCTGCCGGTAGGTGGTCAGGGGCGTGAGCAAATGCTTGGCGTACCGGATGTCGTCGAAACCAACCAAAACGAGATCCTCGCCGATGGTGACGTTCCTTTTCTTGAGCGTGGACATGAGCGCCGCGGCCGTGGCATCGTTGGCACAAATGATCCCCACTTCCGGCGAGCCAACCGGGATGGTCGCCACGAACGCTTCTTCATCCGGCTCACCGATCAGTACCTGGCTGGCCGTCGGTGGCAGGCCGGCCTTCGTCAAGGCGTATTGGTGACCGGCAATCCGCATGTCGACGCTGGGTGCCGAAAAGGGGCGGTGCAGGAAAATCAGTTGCCTACATTGCTGGTCAAGCAGGTGCTGCGTCATGACGAACCCGGCGTGAAAGTTGTCGATGCTGACCAGGTCGTAGTGGCTTCGGGCGGGAAAAGAACACGTGTCGCGGTCGATCAAAACCAGGGGAATGTTGGCCCGGGCCAGCATCGCGCAGATCCGGTCGTTGACCTCGTCTTTTTCTTCGGTCCTTTCCAGAGGGGAGAACAATACCCCGTCCACCTTCCGGTCCACGTAGCCCTGACACACTTTTTCAATGTATTGCCTCCTCACCGCGGGCTCGTTGACCGATGCCCCTACCCACAGGCAATGAAAGGACCGTTCCTGAGACTTTTTCATGATCTGGTCCCCGATCGTCTCGAAAATCTCCGACTCACCCGACCCCGGAAGCAGCAAGCCGATGAGCAAACCGGCTTTCCGCTCCCTTTGGTAGATAACGAACGTGCCCGCCCCGATTCTTTTTTCTACGAGCTTCTCCTGCTGTAGATTCTGATAGACCTTGGATACAGTGGGTCGGGAAATACTTAATTGCCGCGATAATTCAATTTCCGGTAGCAACTGAAATCCGAAGGGATACTCGCCGCTGACGATTTTTTGTTTCAAGTCATTGTAAATCCGCTTGTGCTTGCTTAATTCTTTGATTTCCATACCCGATGCAACGGCCACTAATTTGTCAATATTTTTATTGACAAATTAGTGCTATTTGATAATATAATTTGATAACCTAATTCAATTACCCAAGCGAAGCGAATGGGCTGGCTCGTGGGAAAGCATCGGTTGCTAAGCGCCTGATCCAAAGGGAGCGGAATGGGCTGACCAACCCGAACGGGGCGCAACGAATGCGCTTCCCGGGAATCTACTCTTTGCCACCTCGGCGATATCGGAAGCCAATGTAATGGCATTTGAGCGAACTATCCAAACAATTTGCGAATTATTTTTTAAAATTTGTGTCAGGAAATATACTAGCCAATGTATTGGCCTTTATTAACCATTGGCTTAGCTAATGAAACGGTTGGCTGATGCCGGTTTGTCTCATTTTTCCGCATATTTGCCGACTGTGACGCCCGGACGTTTCTTCATCGCAACCGACCGTGAGACCGTACCGGGGCCCCAGCCCTGGCTCATGGATTCGACCTCCGTACGGTGGTCACTGACGGAGCCGAACGCCCGGAAATGACGTTGAATACCCAGGCGTCGAACGCGAACCGGCCGCGCACCAACTACCCACCAATCAGCAGGCTGGGCGTCAGCACAAAGGCTCGTTCGACGGGTGTGTAGAAGGTCCCGTCGTCGTTGCGGACAAAATCGTCCTGCTGGTCAAATACGCAATCGTTTAGCCGGAGCCGGGCGGCCCGCAGGTACGGACCCGCGTAGAAACTGGAGAGACCACTCCCGTCGTGCCGGAAATAATACCGCGCTTCGGCGGTCAGCCGCTGGTAGCGGTACGAACCAGCCGGGGCTTGGCCATAGTCGGAGCGGAGAGCGCCGAATCCTACCCCCGCCACGGCCGACGGCGGGGGGTCAAGGTTTTTTCGTAGAACAATGATGCGTCACCAGCCAGTAAACTCAGTGAGTTGATTTTGATGAAGTTGCGCCGGTACACGGCCGAATTCACCGGGCTTTGCACCCGGGCTGGCGTCCGGCCGGTGGTGATTCCGCAAAGGCAAGCAAAAAGAACGAACAGCTGGATTTTTACGGTCTTTGCGGATACGGTTGCCTCGTTTTTCGTGGATTGCGGCTCAATTACTGAGCCGCAGTTTGAGTTAATAAATTGTATATCAAACAGTTAAATCAATTCGCGGCTTCGACGTGGCCAGTGCTCATGCCTGGCCACGTCGGGCAACGCCAGGCTCACGGCAGCAGGGCGGGGTAAGCAGCCGTGTTGATGCGCGGTACGTCGGTGCGGTAGTACTGGTTAATCACGCGGATAAACTCGTTGGCGGCAATGGCATTGCCTTTGGGCGTTAGGTGTACGCCGTCCAGCGCAAACATGTTGCCGGTAATATACTGGCTGTTCACCGGTACGCCGTCCTCTACCACGCCCGCGGCGATTTTCTTCAGAAAGGCATCGGCATCCGCCAGCGCCAGGTGTTTGGTGGCGGCCAAATGGTGGATCACCCCGTTGTACGCCTCCGTGATGGCGAGGGCCTGCGCCGTTTCCGCCTGGTCGAGTACGTCCTCGTTGGGCAGGGGATATCCTTCCGCGTAGCCTTTGGGGAGGCCCTCGGCATCCGCTACGCCAATGGAATCCGCCTCCAGGCGGATTAAGTCCGCTTGGGTAGCTTGCCGTACGGTTCCCGTTCCCGTCCGTATCCACACCGGGGCTCCGCCGGCCGCTGCCCGCAGCCCGGCCACGGTGACGGTGGTAAAGTAGGGCAGCGAGGTTGGTGCGGAGATGTTGGTAACCACGCCCTTCGCCCCGTGCGCGGTGAGTGAATCCAGCACGGCTTTTAAATTGGCCGAAAAGACGGCAACGGGCGTTGCCGGGAGGGTAGCGCCGGAAGAAGCGTATTCCAGGGCATCGTTGTTGCCCAGCCAGCAGGTGAAAAAGGTGTGGTGACGTCCGCTGATGAATTGCAGGTACGTGGTCAATTCCTGCCCTTCGGGCAGCAGCCGCTCATAAAACGGATTAAAGCCCAGCGGGTTATCCAGCCCGTAGCCGGGCGTAAGGACGTTGGCCACCTTGATGCCGGGTACGCCCAGGTTGTCTACCGGTTCCGGGTACTTGGTGAGCAGTGGCGTAAGGCTATCCCGTCCGAGCCCGCGAACGGCCAGATCGGTGTTCACCCGTTCGATTATAGGATTCCCCTGCTCGTCAAAACCCGTGAGGAGTTGGTAGCCGGAGCCGTTCTTTTGCGCTTCGCTGAACAAAGGCTGGCGGTAGGCACCCCCGCCAACCAGCCGCAGCTGTCCGGCGAGCAGGTTGGTGAACGAAACTTCCTGACCTTCCCGGTAGAGACCGTTGTTGGAGTAACCCGCCGTCAGGGAGTTACCCACGGCGATGTAATGGGCAAAACTGGGTGGCGTTTGCTTCGGCTTCGGATCGGGCGGCCCGTATTCTTCGAGTAGCTGACACGCCGGAAGAAACCCGATTGAGGCGAGTAAAAGCAGGGCAAATGGCTTTTTCATGGGGTTGGTAAGGAGTAGTTGGTTTGTTTTTAGAATGAGCAAAGAGATTGGCTATTCCGGCACCTGAAACAGTTCTACCCGTCGGTTCGCCGCGTCCGTGTACCGGATGGTGAAAGAGGTAGCCGTGAGTTCCAGGATGGTAAAGGTCATATTGAGCGCCGGGAGCGTTCCCGAAGCCGGGCGGAGGGAAGTATAGGTACTTTCGCGGTTGCCGAAGTTCCAGGTGCCAGCCACCGGTGACCCGAACGACGGATCCGCGTAGCTGGTCGTAACCGTGCCGTCCCCCCGATTGGTGAACCGGGTGGCTTGCAGCGACGGCGAAAGCGGTTGGGCTACGCCATTGACTATCCGCTTCAGGTATTTCCAGGTCTTGCCGCCGGGTGCGGTGCCAGCCAGCAGCTGCGTACGGTTGAGGAGCGCGCGGTCGTCAGTCGGCACGAAGGTAATCCGCGAGGTAGGGCCCACCGGCGGCGACTGGTAGGTAAATTCGTTTTCGGTTAGCGTAACCACTTGCAATTCAATGGGTCCTACCACCAGCGTGGTTTCGTTCTTGAACCGCCACGTTCCCGAATCGCCGTCCACCTTGGCCGTATATTCATCGGCGGATGGATCACAGCTTCGTTCGTCGCAGGTGTAGATGGAAGATTCCACGCGTCCGTCGCGGTAAAAGCGAATCAGGGTATTCTGGCGCGAACATTCACTCAGGCACGGTTCTCCGCCGTCGTTGGTGAGGCGGCTGAATTGCCAGGTTTTGGAAACCGCGCCGGCCAGCAGCGCCTCCCGGTTGGGTTTTTCATCGTCGTGGCTGCTACAGGCCGGTAGGAGTAAACTGGCGGCTAGGATGAGCACTGGGAAACAGGTCGTTTTCATGGGGTGATTGGTTGGTTTTTGGCTGCTTTAATTGACGTGAATCCGGTTTGTGGCGGTATGGTAGATCCCCGTGTCGATTCGGGTTGTTAGTCCTTCGCAGGTTTCGTCTTTACCAGAAACCGCTGGTCGGTCAGCGAGTGGAGGAAGGCCTCCAGGTCTTCCTTTTCCCGGGTCGTCAGATTCAGTGGTTTGGCCAGCAGTGGGTCGCGGTTGATCGCGTTCGGTACCACCCGGTCGGGATTGTCGTAGAAATCAATCACCTCGCGGAGCGTTCTGAACATGCCGTTGTGCATGTAGGGAGCCGTCAGCGCCACGTTGCGCAAGGGACCGATTTTGAATTTGCCTAGGTCCGCCACTTTTTTGGTGATTGCGGCCCGGCCGCTGTCGGCCAAGGTTTTGCCATCGTACAAGCCGATGTTTCTGAACTCTGAGCTGTTGAAATCCGCCCCGAAATGGCAGTGCACGCAGTTGGCTCGGTTGTTAAACAACCCGAAACCACGCTTCGCCGACGCACTCACGGCCGCTTCGTTGTCGTTGAGCCGCCAATCGTCCAAAGGCGACTCATTGGTTTCCAGCGTTCG
>JACMKY010000128.1 GCA_014379925.1 Cytophagales bacterium
CGGGGTAAACAACACCTACCACACTGGTAAGCTTTACCGGGCCATTATTGGGGGCTACCTGGATTATGAGGTAGTAAGCGGCTTGCACTTGAAAGGGAACGTTGGTTTTGATGGGCTTTACACCCGCACGAACCGGCACCTGACCGACATTATTCGCGTCTCCCGGCAGGGCGTCAACCAACAGGACGACGAGGTAACCCTCAATCTGAACGCCACCCTATCCTACGACAAAGCCTTGCGAAGCCACACGATCAACGCCGTGGCCGGTGTCGAAAGGCAAAATTCCACCTATTACTCCGGCCTGATTGCGTTTGAAAACCTGATCTCGCCCGACAACTTCATCGGCCGGCCGCTGAGCACCAGCATCATGTACCCGCGGTTCAACCATTTTCCGGATTTTCGAATCCAAGGCTACTTTGCCCGGGCGAATTACACGTTCAGGGACCGCTACCTGGTAGGGGTAAGCTTCCGCCGGGACGGGGCCTCCGTGTTTGGTCTCCAGAACCGCTGGGGTAATTTTCCGGCCATTTCGGCCGGTTGGATTCTCTCGGAGGAAACCTTCGGACGGAAACTAGGGCCCGTCAACTTTTTGAAAATCAGGGCTAGCTACGGCGCCACGGGGAACGCCAACATTCCCAAGGTGATTTACGATACGTATTCCACTACGCCGAACTTCGGGTTGAGCGGGGGCTACGGGATCTCCGGGTTTGGCAGTCCGGACATTGGCTGGGAGAACGTACGAACCGTGGATGCCAGTCTTGAATTTGGTGCTTTTCAGAACCGCATCACGGGTTCGGCGGGCTTTTACCGGCAGGAGGTCTCCGACATGCTGCTGCAAACCCCCATTCCCCAGTCACAGGGCGGACCGGGTTCGGTTTGGGCGAACATTGGCAGCTTGCGCAACGCCGGCGTTGAGGCGCAGCTAAACACGGTCAATGTAACGGCCGGCGCTTTCAAATGGTCTACCAACGTAAACCTGACTACCGTGGATAATAAAACGCTACGGCTTACCCCGCGCCTTGACCAGAACGGGCAGGGGATTGTAAACGGTGGCACGATCACCCGAACCGGCGGGCCACTGGGCACTTATTACCTGGCCGAGTCGGCCGGAGTAGACCCGGCGACGGGCTACGAACTCATCTACGAAATCGATCAGAACACGCTGAGGGAAACCGGTCAGACGGTGAAGACGGGAAATACGATCCTGGCCACTCCTACCAACCTCAACAACAACCGCGTCATCCTGGAAGGCAAGACCGGTTCTCCTACCTACTTCGGGGGCTTGTCGAATACCTTTTCGTTCAAAGGCCTGGATTTGACCGTCCTATTTACCTTTCAGGGCGGAAATTACCTTTACGACGACATCCACTTCCTGCGCGTAGACGGCTCGAGCAACGTCCGGGCGGATGCAATCGGTCATTACTGGCGGGAGGACAACCCCAACGCCAGATACCCCCGCTTGACCTTGAGCAACGTTACGCGGGACAAGGTGGGCTTGGCATCGCTGGCGGGGCAGACGACGATGCGGCTGCAGGAAGGATCCTTCGTGCGACTCCGCAACGCGCAACTGGGGTATACTTTACCGGTTTCCTTGACCAGTAAAATCAACTGCAAGGGAGCCAGAATTTACGTGAGCGGAACCAACCTGTTCACCTTCACCAACTACCAAGGCTTTGATCCGGAAGTAGGCAACATTGCCGAAGACCAGCAGGGGCGCAACCTGAGGGCCGGCTTCGTGGAGAATCCGCTGTTCGGCACGGGCGCGCCTTTTCCGCAAGTGAGAACCTTCATTGGCGGCATTAACGTGACTTTTTGATTGCGCGCTGTTTTCATTACCCCGATCCCACAGATTTCACTTTCAACCCCTGCCAGGCATGAAAAATAACGTAAACACCCTTTTGCTAACCGGTTTGCTGATCGTTGCTGCCGGTTGCAACGATGATGAGTTTTTAACCGACACCGGGTTTCAGTCCAATGTAATCAACCAAATCCAATCTACGCAAGACCTGGAGCTCCTGGTGACGGGTGGGTATTTTGCCATGAGCGAAGGAGGCGTCCACGGCAACCAGGCCATTCACGAAGCGTACGTAAGCGACCTGGCACAATTGAAAACCAACCTGTCTACCGTCTCCCGCCAGGACTCAAGAAGGTTTTATAGCCGGGATTTTTCCAACCGCAACGAGGAGCGCATCAACCAGCTCTGGAGCGGGGGCTACCGCGTAATTCGCCACGCCAACAAGGTGATTACCCGGGTTGAAAAGAACGGGCCGTTTGCCGACGAGAAGAGCAGTTGGACCAACCGCATTCTGGGAGAGGCTTACTGGCTGCGGGCTTGGGCGAATTTTATGCTGGTGCGGGTTTTCGGCCCGGCCTACGGAGCCAATAACAATGCGCCCGCCATTATTCTGCTGCCGGAGGAACAAAAGGACGGTTTTGATAACAAGGGGCTGTCGAGCGTGGAGGAGACTTACGCGCTCATTGTAAGCGACGTGGAAAAAGCGATTGAATTGTTGCCCGAGCAATACGTAGCCGGCCGCGATCCGGTGGGCTATCAGGACCGCGCCAACAAGATGGCGGCCCGTTTTCTGGCGGTTCGGGTCCATATGCAAATGCGCAACTGGCAAAAAGCGGAAGAATACGCGGATGCAATCCTGAACGCCAACCGCTATCCGCTCAACCAAGACCCCATCCAAGCCTGGAATAAAGACCGGCCGGGCAACGTAAAAGGCAGTGAGGTAGTCTTTCAGTTCATCAACGAAGGCAACAACACGGGTTTCCGGCCGCCAATCATTCCCCTTTACTTAGGATTTCCATCCTCGGAAGGCGAGCAAAGCAAACCCAATGTTCAGCAGGACGTGTCCCTGAGCAAGTCCATGAAAACGCGCACGGGCTGGGATAATCACGCGGAAGCCTCCAAAGACAAACGGTACGCGCAGCTATTCGTCAGCTTTGGTCCGGGGGAGGATCCAAGGGCCGCCTACCAGATTTTTACCGAACGGGAGGTGTGGGCCAACAAGTGGTACCGGGCGGCCACTACGCCCACGGCTTCCAATAAAATCGCTTCGTATCCCCTAATGCGTTCGGCAGAAATTCACCTTTCCAGGGCCTACCTGCGCTGGCGCAAGGGCGACCAGGAAGGTGCCCGGAATGACCTGAATGCCGTCCGGCAGCGGGCGGGCATCGGAGACTACCCGGGTCCGGTGACGAGCGAGGCAATTGAGATTGAGCGAATGAAAGAACTGGTGTTCGAGGACGACCGCCTCTACTATTTGCAAATCCTGCAAAAAGACATTCCACCGGGAGACCGTTCCAGCCCAGTGTCCTTTCCTTGGGGACAGGTAACTTTTCCCGTTCCGCAGTCCGAAGCGGACTTGAATGCAGCCGTAGAGTAGCCATTTGCCAAACTCCGCAGGACTCAGGTTGCGCCCGCGGGCAATTCTTCACCCCCACCCGTTATGCTGCAAGCCCTCACTAAATTGCTCGTATTCATCGGCGTTATCCTGGTGTGCCTACCAGGGCTGGCCGCCCCGGTACTGCTCTCTTTACGCCTGATAAAGCAATCGCCGAGCCGGTGCGCCACTTCGCCTACCATTGTATTTCTTACCGAAAAAGTGCAGTGGAAACGAGCAGAAGGGGCGTACTTCAACGGGGAGAATGATTGGGAAGTGTTTTTCGAGCTGGAAACTGACCTGGAGCCACTGCCGCTGGTAGCCGTGGAAATAACCCTTCCCGGTGTAAAAATTGCCCGCGTCATTGTCGGTAAAACGGACGTGCCATTTACCCAGCAGGGTGACCGAGTCCGTCTGCAACTGCTGGATGACCGTAACATCACGGGTGAGATTGAGACCTTGTACCACAGCCCCCGGGGTGGCGTGCCCATTTGGTTTCGGCACAACTGGGAAGCGCGTAAAAATGGCAAGTACCTGGAGGGACGCTACCCAAAGGAGGCGCTGGCCGCGGCGAATAACTACCTGCTGGCTTGCCACGAAATCCTCCTGCAGATGGGCGATATGAGTGGCCTGAATCAAAAATTTGCCGGGGAGTTGATTTTAATGGGGGTGGAAGTAGCCGCGCCAAGGGGGCACTTAGACTACCCGGTGCATTGGCATCTGCAGCACTGGGAGCACGCTTACGACCGGTTCCGAAAGCCTCAATGGGCGTATAAACAGTGCCTCATACCCCACTACTATCTAGATAGCTTAGGCCGGATTACCCGTGACGAAATGAGTGAAGTGAGAAAATTGGAATGGGATCGTTACCAAACCAAAAATCTCCGGGAGGGGGATTCCTATCAGTGGTTGGATGCCGAGGGAAGACCCATTTTTAGGGAGAAGATTCACAACGGGGGCTTGGAGTTTCGTCGTCCGGACGGGCAAGTCTGGAGTTTGCGACCTGACCCACGGGGCGGGCACCTGGCCGTGTGGGGCTACCAGGGCCAAGAGCCCGTGTGCAAAGCCTGGGTGGAAGACAACGCCGAGCAAGGCGAAATCAAGCTGCGTCTGGAATTGCATCAGCGAGGCAAAAAAGTTGAAAGCTGGCAGGACCACTACCGCTACGATCCCTTCACGGGTAACCGCCTTCCCGCGGCTTCAACCGCTCCGCAACGTTAGCCTTCGCATCCGGGGGACGGCGGCCCGTTGCCGCATTCGTGTCTCGAAACCACTTGTTTTAGTTCGCCCGGACGCAAACGCGCCGGGTGTTCACCGATCGGTCATGATCCGGATCGGGCGATCAAAAAGCCGGGGAGGGTATCCGTCTGTTGGGAATACCCCTTATCTTTGTGCGCCCACCCGGGCGCAAAGCCAACCCCACACTGATCTCTCTTCCCCATGAAAACCGTTGAGCAGTACCATTTTTCCGGCAAGAAAGCCCTGATCCGGGTCGATTTCAACGTTCCGCTCAACGAGCAGTACGAAGTAACCGACGATACCCGCATCCGCGCCACCATCCCGACCATTCAGAAAATCCTCGCCGAGGGCGGGGCGGCGATTCTCATGTCGCACCTGGGAAGGCCCAAGGGTGGTTACGAAGCGAAGTACTCCCTCCGGCACCTGATCGAGCCCCTGGTTGCGACCTTCCAACGGGAAGTGAAGTTTGCCGATGACTGCATCGGTGAGCAAGCCACGCAGTTGGCGGCTTCGCTCCAACCCGGCGAAGTGCTGTTGCTGGAAAACCTGCGGTTTTACCAGGAAGAGGAAAAAGGCGACGTCGAATTCGCCCGGAAACTGGCGCGCCTGGGCGACGTGTACGTCAACGATGCCTTCGGTACCGCGCACCGCGCCCACGCCTCAACCGCCGTTATCGCGCAGTTTTTCGCCGACAAAATGTGCGGCTACGTGATGCAGGCCGAACTCAACAACGCCCGGAAAGTGCTGGAAAACGCGGAGCGTCCGTACACGGCCATCATGGGCGGGGCCAAGATTTCCGACAAGATCCTCCTCATCGAACGCCTGCTCGACAAGGTAGACAACCTGATCATCGGCGGCGGCATGTCGTACACGTTCTTCAAGGCCACCGGCGGGCAGGTCGGGAAGTCGCTGGTGGAGGAGGACAAGCTGGACCTGGCCAAGTCGCTGATTCAAAAAGCGAAGGATAAAAACATCCAACTGCTGCTTCCGGCCGATTCGGTGATTGCCGACGGGTTTAACAACGAAGCCAACCACGCAGTGGCCGACAACCGGCACATCCGGGACGGCTGGATGGGCCTCGACATCGGACCGAAAGCCACCGAGGAATTCTGCCGGGTGATTGAAGCCTCCAAAACCATCCTGTGGAACGGCCCGATGGGGGTATTTGAGATGCCTAACTTTGCCAAGGGCACCGAAAGCGTGGCCCAAGCCGTGGTCAAAGCCACGCGGAACGGCGCTTTTTCCCTCATCGGGGGCGGCGATTCGGCGGCGGCAGTCAACCAACTGGGCTACGGCGATGAGGTCAGCTACGTTTCCACCGGCGGTGGGGCCCTGCTCGAGTACATGGAAGGCAAGGAACTGCCGGGGGTAAAGGCACTGGAGTAAATCAACCATCCATTTTTTGTGGCTCACCCGTAGAACCCGCGCAAAATCGCCGGGGTGTCGGATTTTTGCGTCCGATGCGGCGGGTTGAGGTCCTAACCGGGGCATTGACCGCCCACCCGGGGCGGGCGGCTCGTTCGACTGGGGTAGCCAATCAAAAAATATTCCCCCCGAAGGCTTGTGGTTTCGTCCAAGTCCCGTACCTTAGTGTAAAAAATACACACCTTTCATGCAATTGACCCGCGATCTTTACCGGAATACGCTCACCCTGCTGACTGATCTCTACCAACTCACCATGGCGTACGGTTACTGGAAATCCGGGACCGCCGAACGGGAAGCGGTTTTCAGCCTCTCTTTTCGCAAGCACCCCTTCGGGGGCGGATTCACCCTTGCCGCCGGGCTGGAACACGTGGTCGAGTTTCTGCAGAATTTCCGCTTTTCCCGCGAGGATACCGACTACCTGGCGACGCTGACCGGCAACGACGACCAACCCCTGTTCGAACCGGCTTTCCTGGAATACCTGCAGCACCTGCGCTTCACCTGCGACGTGGATGCCATCCCCGAGGGTACGGTCGTGTTTCCGCAGGAACCGCTGCTTCGGGTGCGGGGACCGATTCTGCAGTGTCAGTTGATCGAGACGCCCCTGTTGAACATGGTCAACTTTCAGTCGTTGATTGCCACCAAAGCGGCGCGGATGGTGATTGCTACCAAGGGCGAACCCGTGCTGGAGTTCGGCCTGCGCCGGGCGCAGGGCATCGACGGGGCCATGACGGCCAGCCGGGCGGCCTACATTGGTGGGTGCGATTCGACCTCCAACGTGCTGGCGGGCCGGCTGTACGGGATTCCCGTGAAGGGGACGCACGCCCACAGCTGGGTCATGTCGTTCGAGTCGGAACTGGAATCGTTCGATACCTACGCGGCGGTGCTGCCCAACAACTGCATTTTCCTGGTGGACACCTACAGCACGCTCGAAGGCGTACGCAACGCGATCCGGGTCGGCGGGCGGCTGAAGGAAAAAGGCCACCGGCTGGCGGGCATCCGGCTCGATTCGGGCGACCTGGCCTATTTCAGCATCGAGGCGCGCAAACTACTGGACGCGGCGGGCTTCGGCGACACCAGCATTGTTGCCAGCAACGACCTCGACGAGTACATCATCGCCAGCTTGAAGGAACAGGGAGCGGCCATCAACGTGTGGGGCGTGGGAACCAAACTCATTACGGCCTACGACCAGCCCGCCCTGGGGGCGGTGTACAAGCTGACGGCCATCCGCTACGAAAACGGTTCCGGTCCCGGAATCGGCGCGTGGGAGTACAAGATCAAGCTCTCCGAGCAGACCCTCAAGATTTCCACGCCGGGCATCCAGCAGGTGCGGCGCTACACCAACGAAAAAGGCTTTACCGCCGACATGATTTACGACACCGAGCACGCCCCGGACGCGGCAACCAGCACGATGATCGACCCGACGGATTTTACCAAACGCCGGAACCTGAGCAACGCGTGGGCCCACGAAGACCTGCTCGTACCGATCCTGCGGACAGGCAAGCTGGTGTACGAACTGCCCGGTCTGGAAGCCATCCGGCAACGGGTGCAGCAGCAATTGCCGCGTTTCCACGAAGGCATCAAACGCTTCGTCAATCCGCACGTTTACCACGTAGGACTGGAGAAAAGCCTCTACGACTTGAAAACAAACCTGATCCTGGAATTACGCAACCGGAAACGGGAAGAAGTGGGAAGCTGAGGTCAATGGCTACGTGCCCCGGATCAGTGATCAATCCAAGGCGGCTGTCGCCGATTACGGGACCGCGTTCGCAAGCGAGGGCACGGGCACGACACCAACCCGCTCTCCGACAAGCTCAGAATGACTCATTGATAATTAAGAATTGAAAACCGACCACAAGCTCATTTTCAGTACCCAGCAGTACGCTTACCTGCGCGATGCGGTGTTGCGGACGCCGAACGCCCTGGCGCGGGGATTCGTGGGCGGGGAAACCGAAGTGAGTCTGTTTCCGGACGGTGAACGCTACCAGCGCATTCTTTCGGACGTGGACGGCGTGGAAACCGTGCTCATCGGGGGCACCATTTCCGACGCCGACACCCTGGAGTTGTACGACCTGGCTTGCACGTTGGTCTCGCTCGGGGCGGCTTCGCTCATCCTGGTGATTCCGTACTTCGGGTATTCGACGATGGAGCGGGCGGTGAAAAAAGGCGAGGTGGTGGCGGCCAAAACCCGCGCGTACCTGCTTTCCTCCATCCCGACCACCGCCCTGGGCAACCGCGTCATCCTGCTCGACCTGCACACGGAGGGTTTGCCGTACTACTTCGAAGGAAAGATCCGTCCGATTCACCTCTACGGAAAAACGTTGGTGACGCGGGCCTGCCGGGAGTTGGTGGGGGAAGAAGACTGGCAGCGCCGCCGTTTCGTGCTGGCTTCCACCGACGCCGGTCGCGCCAAGTGGGTCGAGTCGCTGTCGAACGACATGGGCGTGCAGGCAGCATTCGTCTTCAAACGGCGGATCGACGGTTCCCACACCGAAGTCACTGCCATCAGCCGGGAAGTGCACGGGCAGTACGTGATCATCTACGACGACATGATCCGGACGGGTAGTTCGCTGGTGGGGGCGGCGGCGGCCTACCAGCAGGCGGGCGCCCGGAAAATTGCCTCCGTCACCACGCACGGACTCTTTACCAACGACGGGCTGGACCGCATCCGCCGGAGCGGTCTTTTCGAAGCCATCGTCAGCACCGACAGCCACCCCAACGCGGTCGAAGCCCTGGCCCGCTGCCAGGACGGCTTCCTGCGGGTAGCGTCCATCGCGGAACTGCTGGAGGAGAAGTTAGGGGAATTGTGAACCGGTAACCGCCATTGGCGGTTAGAGATTAGGTCCCAGAAGAAGGATTACCATCAAGTAGACCAACTTGGTGCTTCGATCCGCGAATTCATCCGTAAAACCAGCCAATCACTTTCATCAAGGGTTTTCAATTTCTAATTCTTGATGAAAGTGATTGGCCAATAGCTTACCACTAAAAATATGAAGCTCATCAAAGTAGCCGCCGGGGTGTTGAACCAGATACCGATGGCCTGGAAACACAACCGGGATACGATCCTGGATGCCATCGCCGAAGCCCAGGCCCAACGGGTGAGCCTGCTCTGCCTGCCCGAACTCTGCCTGACGGGCTACGGCTGCGAGGATGCCTTTTATTCCCCCGGCCTGGTGGAGATGGCCTACGCGACGCTGGAAGAAATCGTGCCGCAGACCGAGGGCCTCGTCGTGTCGGTGGGACTGCCCGTGCGTTACCAAAACCGGGTCTACAACGCGGCTTGCCTGGTGGCCAACCGGAAAATCCTGGGCTTCGTGGCCAAGCGGTACCTGGCCAACAACGGCATTCACTACGAACTGCGCTGGTTCCAGCCCTGGCCGCAAGGGCAACGGGGCGAAATCACGGTGGGCAAGATGAATTACCCGATCGGGGATCTGTATTTCAGGTTGACCGGCCAGCTCGGGGAGATCAAGGTCGGTTACGAGATCTGCGAAGACGCCTGGATGGCCAACCGCCCGGGGCGTGACCTTTATCGCAACGGCGTGGACATCATCCTCAACCCCAGCGCCAGCCACTTCGCCTTCCACAAAACGCACGTCCGCGAAAGCCTCGTGGTGGAAGGATCGCGGGCGTTCGCGGCCACCTACGTTTACGCCAACCTGCTGGGCAACGAGGCGGGTCGTTCCATCTACGACGGCGACGCGATGATCGCTTCCGGCGGCAAGCTGGTCACCTCCGGCAACCGCTTCAGCTACGCCGACTTCCTGCTCACCACGGCCGTCGTGGACGTGGACTTGACCCGGCTGCAACAGGCGCAGTACAAGGTCGATTTCAACCCCGCGGGTGCATCAAACCACCTCATTCCGACCGATTTCGATTTCCCGGCCATCCGCCCCGAACCCGCCCGGGACGGAACCGAAGCCTGGGAAAAAGGCGAATTTCTGAAAGAAGAGGAATTCGCCCGCGCCGTGGCCCTGGGCTTGTTCGACTACCTGCGCAAGAGCCGTTCCTACGGCTTCGTGGTTTCCCTGAGCGGCGGGGCCGATTCGTCGGCGGTGGCGAGCCTGTGCTGGTTGATGATTCGGTTCGGCGTGGCCAGCATCGGGCTGGAGGCGTTCAAGCGCAAACTGGACCACATCCCGGCCCTCCGCGATTGCAAGAATGAAAAGGAAATTGCCCACCGGCTCCTTTCCTGCGTCTACCAATCCACTCAAAACAGTTCGGACGACACGCGTCACTCGGCCGAAGTGCTGGCGAAAGACCTGAACGCCACGTACTTCGAAATCAACATCGATGCGTTGGTCAATACCTACGTGGGCATGATCGAGGGCGGACTGGGACGGGAGCTGGGTTGGGAAACCGACGACATTGCGCTGCAAAACATCCAGTCGCGGGTGCGCTCGCCCAGCATCTGGCTGCTCACCAACGTAAAGAACGCGCTCCTGCTGGCCACGGGCAACCGCTCCGAAGTGGCCGTCGGCTATTCCACGATGGACGGGGATACGTCGGGCAGCATCAGTCCGATCGCCGGCATCGACAAGCACTTCCTGCGCCAATGGCTGCGCTGGCTGGAGAATACGGGGGTGAACGGCGACTGGAAGATCAAGGGCCTGCGTCCGGTAAACGGCCTGCAGCCGAGCGCCGAGCTGCGTCCGCTGACCAACAACCAAACCGACGAGGAAGACCTCATGCCCTACGACGTGCTGGACGCCATTGAAAAGTGCGCCATCCGCGACAAGCAAACGCCGCTGGAAACGCTGGCCGTGCTGACGGGTACGTTCGGTTCGGCCTACGAAAGGGAAAAGCTCAAGCTGTTCATCGAGCGGTTTTTCCGGCTGTGGAGCCGCAACCAGTGGAAGCGCGAGCGCTACGCCCCCTCCTTCCACCTCGACGACCTCAACCTGGACCCCAAAACCTGGTGCCGCTTCCCTATCCTGTCGGGCGGCTTCGAGCGCGAACTGGAACTGATGCGCGAAGCGGAGGAAGAAACCGAAGAAAAGGGAAAAAACGGCCGAAGAAAGAGCCGGATCGGGTTCTGAAGGAAGCCTTGAAGTAGGAAGTACGAGGTAGGAAGTACGAAGGAAAACAATACTCATCGCATCTTACTTCCTGTTTCCTACCTCCTACTTTTTCCTACTGTCCGCAACCGCCAATCCACGCTTCCATGCCCTTCACCTACGAGTACCCCCGTCAGGCCCTGACCGTGGATTGCATCCTGTTCGGCTTCGACTGGGCGGCCTCCCGCGGGGGAGAGTTGAAGGTGCTGCTCATCGAGCGTCTGCACGACCCGTTCCGGGGAAGCTGGGCGCTGCCGGGCGGCTTCCTCGACGAGGCGGATCCCACCGTCGAACACGCGGCCAAGCGCGAACTGGCGGAGGAAACCGGCCTGACCAACGTGTTCATGGAGCAGCTCTACACCTTCGGTGACGCGGGGCGCGACCCGCGCGGACGCACGGTTTCGGTGGCTTATTACGCGCTCATCAAGCTTGCCGATCACCCGGTGCGGGCCGGTGACGACGCGGGCAATGCCCGCTGGTTCAGCTTGTCGGAGATTCCGGCGCTGGCCTTCGACCACGACCAGATCATCCGAACGGCCTCCGAACGCCTCCGGGGTAAGGTGCGCTACCAGCCCATCGGGTTTGAACTGCTGCCCCGCAAATTCGCCCTCTCGCAATTGCAGAACCTCTACGAAACCGTGCTGGGGCAGAAGCTGGACAAGCGGAACTTCCGGAAAAAAATCCTGAAAATGAATTTGTTGGTGGAGGGCAACGAAACGCAGGCGAACGTGCCGCACCGCGCCGCCCGCCTCTACCAATTCGACCAGCAACGCTACGAAGAACTGCTGGCCAGGGGATTCAATTTTGAAGTGTAGTTCGCTAAGCGTAAACCATTACCAGTGAGCAGGCTTACCGCTCATCCCCGCCTGGGCATTTGTTTTCATCATTGAATCATCTTAATCATTGAAATCAGCGGTCAATGATGTAAGCCTTCTCCTTCATCCGACCGGAAACCAGCATGAAGACGACGGAAAACACGCTCATCAGCCCGAAGAAGAACCAGTAGTACGAGGCACCTTCCAGTTGGGCGAAGAAGCCTTTGTTGGCAATGCTGTTGTTGACCATGGAAACGAACAGGTTTCCAACGGTGACGGTGAGGTAGAAAATGGCCGTCATCGTGCTCTTCATCGAAGGGGGCGAGTAGGTGTACGCGTATTCCAGGCCGGTGATGGATACCAGCACTTCGCCCGCCGCCAGGATGGCGTAGGCCAGAATCTGCCACCAGACCGAGGGATGCTGCCCGGCGTCAATCCTTTCCTGGATCATCGCGATCACTACGAAAGACAGGGCCGTGAGGAACAGGCCGGCCCCAAACCGGCGCAGCAAGGTGGTCTTGATGCCGATTTTCTCAAAGAAGGGATACACGCCATAGTTGAAGATGGGAATCATCGTCAGCAGAAAGAAAGGATTGACCGTCTGCACCTGCTCCGGCAACCATTGCCTGCCAAATGCGCGCAGATCCAGATCCTGGGCCTGTAACACCCACTCCGAAAGGCATTGGTCCCACAAGGCCCAGAAAACCGGCACGAAAGAAAATACGATCAGTACCCGGTAGACCGCCTTTACGCCCTCAATCGTGTCGGCGTCGTAGCGGTCGGCGGCGGCGTCGATCCAGGATTGGCCCGGTTGCTTTTTACCCGGGTTCGACAGGGCGTAGAGGGAGGTGAACAGGAAGTTTCCCTTTTGAATGCCGGCCGGGGCGATTTTTTCGATCCATCCTTTGTAACCGGCGAAGAACAGCAGGACGTTGATCAGAATAAGCCAGCCAGTAGCCAGATCAAAAAACCGGTTCAAGACGAAGGTAAGCACGGTCAAGGCGGCCATGACCGCCACGGTCGCAACCAGTTCGCGCGTGGTAATTCCCTTCAGACCCGCCGGTGGTATCCGGATGTACTTCTTGCGACCCAACCAGAAGATGAGCGTAGCCAGCGCCATCAGGATGCCCGGCACCCCGAACGCCCAGGAGGCGCCGTAATCGTTGTAGATGATCGGAATGAAGTAGTTAGAAATTAAAGAGCCGGCGTTGATGCTGAAATAAAACCAGCCGTACATCTTGGCCATCAGGTGCTTGTTCGATTCGTCGAACTGGTCGCCCACGTTGGCGGATACGCAGGCCTTGATGCAGCCCGCCCCAAAAGCAATCAGGATCAACCCCGTGGAGAAACCCGTCAGGTTCTGGTCGAACAAAGCCAGGGTGAGGTGCCCGACGCAATAGACCAGCGAGATGTACAGAATTACCCGGTACTTGCCGAAGAACCAATCGGCCAGCAGACCGCCCAGCAACGTCATTCCGTACGCCAGCGCCACGAAGGAGTGCACCTTTTCATTGGCCTGCGCTTTGGCCACCGTGTCCAGCGCCGGAATGTGGGCGGGGTTGAAAAACTGGGCAACCAGGAAGGTGGCAAGGATGGAACGCATTCCGTAGAAGCTGAACCGTTCGGCGGCTTCGTTGCCGATGATGTAGGGAATACTCTTCGGATAAGTGGCTTTTTGAGTGACGGTGGGCGTGGCTTCCATTGGGGAATATCGTACGTTTTAGGTCGGTGGGAGGACAAGGTATTAAAATAACGCGGAATCCCCAACGGGCCGTATTTTACCCGGTCAAAACGGTCATCGTGTTTCGTTAAATTTGGCTCTCGTCTTTTAACTTCAAACTGCTAACTTTCCTCCGTGCCAACCCCGCTGACCGAAATCCTCCGCCGCCATCCCGACCGCTTTGGCCCAGCCGTTCCCTTCGAATGGGCGAATGAAAAGGTGCTGGTGCTCGACCTGACCGCTGCCAACCCCGACCTGCGGACCCTCGACCTGAGCAACACCACCGTTTTCACGGAATACGTTTTCGGAAAGATGCGCGCGGCGGACGCGCGGGTGGCCGTGGGCGGCTACAACGAGGATCGCGTGATCTACCGCCGGAGTGCGCACTTCCAGGCGGCCGATGAACCCCGCCGCATTCACCTGGGCATCGACGTGTGGGCGGCGGCTGGCACGCCCGTGTTCGCCCCGCTCGAGGGAACGGTGCACAGTTTCGGGCACAACGACCATTTCGGCGACTACGGCCCCACCATTCTTTTGGAGCACGAACTGGAGAAAGTTGCCTTTTACACCCTCTACGGCCACCTGAACCTGGCGTCGCTGGACGGCCTGAACGCCGGAAAAAAGGTTGGCCGGGGAGACAGGCTGGCCGACATCGGCCACTATCCCGTCAATGGCGACTGGCCGCCGCACCTTCACTTCCAGGTGATTGCCGACTTGCGGGGCCACCGGGGCGACTTCCCGGGCGTGTGCACGGTGAGCGA
Source organism: Cytophagales bacterium (assembly GCA_014379925.1). Lineage (GTDB taxonomy): Bacteria > Bacteroidota > Bacteroidia > Cytophagales > ES-bin-26 > ES-bin-26. The sequence continues at coordinate 14,404 of JACMKY010000128.1, forward strand.
GCGGGAGACGTATCTGAAGCTCTGCCCGGATGCGAACCTGGTGTTGCAAATCGGGCAACTCCGATGAATAGGTGCCGACACGGTGCCGGGGGATGGCATGAGGTACACCACCGCTCACAACTTCAAACCCTCCGCGCTGCCGGACCCAGGCGGAAACACCGGCGGCAGCGGGCTTCGTAGTTGTCCGTTTCGCCCAGCAGCACTTTTTCTTGGGAAGGAACCAGCCGGTACGAGTAGGAAGCGATGTTGCCGCACACCATGCACACCGCGTGCAGCTTCGTAATGTACTCCGCTACTGCCATCAGGGAAGGCATTGGTCCGAACGGTTTCCCCTGAAAGTCCATGTCCAGCCCCGCCACAATGACCCGCTTGCCCTGATCGGCCAGCTTCACGCACACGTCCGGGAGGGCTTCGTCGAAAAACTGCGCTTCGTCGATGCCCACCACGTCGCAATCTCCCGTGAACAGCAGCATTTCCTCCGCCGACTGCAAGGGTGTGGAACGAATGGCGTTGGCGTTGTGCGACACAACATCTTCCCCGTGATACCGTTGGTCGAGGGCCGGCTTGAAGATTTCTACCCGCTGCCGGGCAATCCGGGCCCGGTTCAGTCGTCGGATCAGTTCTTCGGTTTTGCCCGAAAACATCGAGCCGCACACCACTTCGATCCACCCCAGGTAGTGGCGGTGACTGCGGTGATACCCCTCCAGATTTGGTTCAATGAACATGCAATCGGTTGCTTGTTTTGGTTTGGAGTTGCCGATTTCCCCACCGGTCTGGCCAGCGAGGCGTTCGTGGTGTGGCAATTGCCCTTCGTTTCGGTAGTTGTTGGATTCGACTGCGGGAAGTTCGCCAGTGTTTTCCTGACCCGAAAGTATAATTACCTTACCAGCCGTCACCGGCCTTTTTCTCCGCAAGCGGGCATCTAATCAATGCCTTTTTTCTGAAATTATCACTGCTCCGGGTTTGACAGCAACTTGGTTTTCACCACCGTGTTGCCCGGGTTTCGTACGGATAGGTTGGGTATAATTTCCTTAGCTTTACAAATCAAACGCTTTCCGCAATGATGGACAAATTAAACGTATCCGCCCTGAAAGAATACAGTCTCGCGTACGCCAAACGACTGTCCGATTATTTTTTTATTGATAACGAACTGGTTACGGGTAAACAGATGCTCCGATTCTGTGATGTTCAACAGGTCAATCTGTTGATGGTCGGTGGCTTGTTCGAGGCCTGGCAACGGGAAATCAATCGTTTCAGGAGCCCCTACTTCGACTACGAGGCAACGGAAGTGAAGGAAACGTTGAAGGCGTTCCTGGATACGGCGTCGCGCCACATTGCGGTGAAGAAAACGGATTTTGAACCCTTGCTCTCCAAAGCCGTTTACGACACCCTCCTGCTGATTTTTTCACCCCGGCAGTATTTCAAAGAGTGGCTATCGGAGGCTTTTCAGGAAGAAATTGCCCCCGCCCGACTCCAGGAATACCTTAAATACATTCAGATAAACAAATTTATTCTGAAAGGTCTGATCGAACGAATGGGGTCGGAAGCACGCGCCTCATTGCCGGTGGCGGAGGCTTCGCGGTGGTTGGACGAAATAATACATTCCCGAGCCGAACAACTGGAAGAGCCCCGCAAGTTTGAGGAAGTATTTTCTGAAAAACTGCTTTTGGACGCGCAGTCCTTCACCAGCGAACCGGCTCCCGTCGTCCCACCCGTTTCGATCCTGGTCGTCGAAGCCATCCCCGCGAACCGGGAATCTGCCACGGAGGAACCCCCTTTTGCGCCCCCCAGGAACGGTCCGATCGAACTAAGCCTCAACGAACGATTCAGCAAAGAACAACAAACCTTGAACGACAGCTTGCGGCAAGCAACCAAGGGAACCACGTTGGATCGCCAACTCAAAACCCGCATCGAGAACATCAAAAGTGCCATTCCATTGAATCAAAAGTTTGTTTTCATCAATGAGCTATTCAAAGGAGACGCGGCAGCCTACCACCAAGCCCTTAATGAGTTGGAGCAATGCAGTACGTATCAATCTGCTAACCAATTACTTAGGGAGAGTTATGCGAAAGCCTACGGTTGGAATATGGACGGGGAAGAAGCGGAAGCATTTTTTGAAATCATTGAGAGAAAGTTTTATTGATTCGCTGTCAACGCATTGGCTCGCAACGGAAAAAAATCTTTTCGTTTCCTTGCGGGGGGGATCGAGAAGCGCTATTTTTGCAATCCGTTTTGGTTTTCCCGGCATTTGGGAGGGATCGAAACGGCGTTCTTTGGCGTGTTGACAGGAAACAAA
>JACMKY010000129.1 GCA_014379925.1 Cytophagales bacterium
CGTCGTCGGCTTGCAGCCACCGGCGCAGCAGGGTGGCGTAGACACGGCGGAAATCTACGGTGTACTTCAGGTCTCCTTCGTCCAGGTCGGCCAGGTTGGGCACCTCATTGAACACCCGCCCCCCTTTCAACCGTCCGTTGATGAGAAAGAGGTTGTTGGCCGTGCCGTGGTCGGTGCCGTTGCTGGCGTTCTGCTTCACCCGACGTCCGAATTCGGAGAAGGTCATGATCATCACGTCGTCGAGGCGGCGGTTCTCCTTGAGGTCGCGCGTAAAGGCTCCCATCGCCGCCGCGTAGACACCCAGCAGATGCGCTTGCTGAGGGAGTTGGTTCACGTGGGTGTCGAAACCGGCCATGGATACGTAATATACGTTTGTGTTGACCCCCGACAAGATGAGCTCCGCCACGGTTCGGAGTCGGTTACCCAGTTCGTTGGCCGGGTAGGTGGTCTTGGTTTGGTATACTTTGGACTGGTCGTAGAGATAGTCGGCGGAAGAAAGGGTTTCGGCCAGCGTCTGGTAGAGGTAGTCCACGTTTTCGGGCGCTTCGGATGGCCCGCCCGCCGAGGGCCGCCCGGCCGACACCTGGGCCAGATACCCGCTGCGGATTTGACGACGGAGCTTTTCCGGATTCAATAAGGCCAGCCCTTTGGTCTTTTCCCCTTTCATCGCCAAGCTCAACGTATCGTCCACTTCAATGGCGTCATGAGGTTTCCGGCAGTCTACGGGGCAGTTGGCATCGAGGTAGCGGCCCAGCCAGCCCGTGTTCCGGTAATGGCCCGAATCACTGCCGGTGTGCCAGATGTCCATCGAGCGGAAGTGGGAACGATCGGGGTTGGGGTAGCCCACGTTGTGAAGGATGGTCATCAAGCCTTCGTCAAATATTTCCCGCAAGGGCGCCAAGGCGGGGTTGAATCCGATTTCGTCGTTGAGCGGCAGCACCTTTGCGCGGGGAATGGCCAACCCGGGACGTTCGCGGTAGTAGATGTCGTTGCGGTAAGGCACCACGGTGTTCAATCCGTCGTTGCCACCGGAAAGCTGCACCACCACCAGGATCTTGTTGGTGACCGGTGCCGCCCCGAAGCGGTTCCGCTCGAACGCCTTCAGAAAGTTGGGAATCAACGTCGTCCCGGCGGTTACCAAAGCCGAATTCTTCAGGAAATCTCGCCGCGTGCCCAATGGAGTAAATGAGTTTAGGAGTTTATGGGTCTATGAGTTCAGGAGTTAGCAGCAGAGGTACGGAAGAGACATTGCTTATAGACTCCTAAACTTTCAACCCATCAACTCGTTGTTGACTAACTGAGCTGATATTCCGGCAGGGTGAGCAGGGCCAGGGTTAGCTGCTGGATGCGATCTGCTTGGGTGGCACCGGCGGCCCGTTGTTCGATCAGGGCCCGTTGGCTCGCCGTCACGGGCGTTTGCAGGAGGTAAGCGGCCAGCGGTTCAAAGAGTGTCCGGTCCGGGTAGTTCGCGAAAGTGCGCCGGTAATCGTCCCAGTGGGGGAGCGCCCGGAGTTGGCGGCCCTGGCGTTTGCCGAGGGTTTCGGTTTCCACGTCGCCGTCGTCCTTCGCCTCCGTGTCCACCTCCGCCGACTGAAAAAGAAGTTCGGGCAGCTTCATCCGGAAAAGCAGGCTCGAACTATCGATCCAGTCCCGACCTCCGGCCCAACCGGCCACGCTGGGCGGGTAGAGGGCCACTTGTCCCAGCACCTTCTGGACGAACAGCAGCGCGTTTTCGTCTTCGTACCGGATATCCAACATCCTGTTGAGGCCCACGATCAGTTCAATCGGGGACTTGATGTGCGTGCCCACGTTTCGGGCGTCGTAAAACCAGTCGGCGGTGAAGACAAACTCCATCAAATCGCGGATATCGTAATCCGACTGGTAGAAACGGTCGGCCATGGCCAGCACCCGCGCGGAGTCGGGGCGGTCGTTGACGAAGCAGCGATACAGTTGGTGGCTGACGAACCGGGCGGTTTCCTTCCGTTCCAGGATCATCCGGAGGATGTCTTCCCCGGTGAAGCTACCCGTTTTGCCGAAGAACGTCTTGGGATCGGAATCGTGCTGGTTCGGACGGAATGCGTACTTCCCTTCCGCATCAAACCCCCAGCCCGTGAAGGCGCGGGCCGCGTTCTTCACGTCGCTTTCGGCGTAGTTGCCCCGCCCCAGGGTAAACAACTCCATCACTTCGCGGGCGAAGTTTTCGTTGGGGCTGTCCTTGCGGTTCTGCTGGTTGTTGAGGAACTGCAACATGGCCGGGGTTTTCGAGACGGCGTGGAGCAGGTCGCCGAATTTGCCCAGGGCGTGTTCCTGCAAGGTGTTGAGGTATTGCTGGGTGAAGTAGGCGTTCCTGGCTTTGCAGGCAAAGTGTCCGTGCCAGAACAGCGTCATCTTTTGGCGGAGGGCGTCCGGGCCGCCCGCCATGCGGTCGAGCCAACGCAGGTTCAGAGCACGGATCTGCTCCTTCGATCCCCGGATCAGCATCCGCCTTTCCAACGGGTCCATTTCCTTCTTTGCCCGCAAATCTCCGGCCGGTTCCTCCACCAGCCGGAAGGGGACGGGGGTAGCGGAATTCTTGAACAATTCCTTTACCACTGCCTTGACCGACTTTTTGTCGTCGGCCCGGATCACGGAGGCTTTTTCGCCGAAGCCGGCCCGCAGGTGCAGGTGTTGAATGCGCGTTTGCTTGGGTACGGAGGCCATGCTGACGTTGGGTTACGCTGAAACCGGATTCATTGGGCGCGGTCCGGGCCACTGGGTTTAATTTCTTGCGTAAATTTAACTGCCGCCGGCAAGCATCGGAAGAACGGAGTAGGGTTAAAACGGGTTAAAAAGTACACGCTACCAAATATGATCACACTGCGACGGTTTTCCTGGTTATCCTGCTGGCTACTGCTGGCCTGCGGGGGCGAACGCGACGATGCCACGCTGCGGTTCTTCCTGCGGGGAAATCTTCAGCTCCGCCAGCGTGAATACCGCGAAGCCATCCGCTTTTTTACCGAAGCTATTGAAAAAGACCCCGATTACGCCGATGCTTACAATAACCGGGGCGTGGCTTGGTACAACCTCAACCAGTACAAGAACGCCTTGGACGATTACAACCAAGCACTCCGCATCGACCCGGCGCACACCGACGCGTACTACAACCGTTCCAATGCGTTTGCCAAACTGGGCAACCTCAAGGCCAGCCTCGACGACCTCAACAAGGTGACCAAGGTATACGCCGATTCGGCCTACGTTTTCGTGAGCCGGGCCATGGTGAAGGTACAAATGAACAGCTACGCGGGCGCGGCCGAGGACTTCAACCGCGCCTTGCAATTGAGCCCCAACAACGTGGAGGCGTACGTAAACCGTGGCTACCTGCAATACAGCCTGAAGAAATACGCCCTGGCCGAGCAGGATTTTCGACGCGCCCTCCTGCTCGACAGCTTGCAGGATTTCGCCTTCAATAACCTGGGACTGCTCAAGGCGCGGAAAAAAGAGTACGCGACGGCGCTGCAACTGCTCAACCGGGCCATTGGACTCAACCCCCGTCAGCCGTATTATCTCAACAACCGCGGGTTCGTGAAAATGCAGCTCGGCCAATTGGAGGAAGGCCGGGCCGACGTGGAGCAATCCCTCCGGCTGGACGACCAGAACGGCTGGGCTTACCGCAACCGGGGCATTTACCACCTGCAAAGGGAGGAATACCAAGCCGCCCTGGCCGATTTGGTCCGGTCAGCCCAGCTCACCGACAACGTTGAACTGATCCACTACTACCTCGGCACGGCCTACGCCGCCACCGGCGACCAGGCCAAGGCCTGCCAGGAGTGGACGTTCTCGGTGGCGCTGGGTGAAGAGGAGGCAAAAGGACCGCTCGAGGAAAGGTGCCGGTAGTGGAGTTGGCCGGTGGGCACCTCGGCTCCCCGAAACCGTCTTTCAAGGCACGCAGGCCCGAATCACCCCGCTGTTTTTCGAAGTGCCGCGGGGATTGCGAAACGGATCGCCAGTCCCCGTAACCCAGTGATGGTCGAGGCAATCAATACGTTTTGTTACCCCCGAATTGCCCCAACGAGCAGCACCCGTCCGGCAAGCAAATCGGTAAAAACCCCATCCGCACCGGAGATCAACTACCACGTCGCCTTGAACGCCCGGAATACCTCCGCGTTCACCTTTGCGTCCGTTTTGATCTCCAGCAGCCTGGCCTGGCCTTCGGGACTGAAAAACGCCGGAAGTTTTTCCAGCAGATCTGCTTCGTTGTCGCAGAAGGCGTAGTCCATTCCGGCATCCTGCGCCGTGTGGCGGGCATTCAGGAGCTGGCGGGTCTCGAAGTATTCGTCCAGTTCGGGCTGCTGCCCCGGCCCGTCGAGCAGGCGGAAGATGTTGCCGCCGTGGTTGTTGAGCAGGACAATACGCAGGTTAGGGGGCAGGTAGTTGTTCCACAACGCATTGCGGTCGTAGAAAAAAGCCACGTCGCCGGTCAGCAGCGTCAGGGGGGCTTCGGTGGCCAGGGCGCAACCCACCGCCGTGCTGGTGCTGCCGTCGATGCCGCTGGTGCCCCGGTTGGCAAACACCTCGGTGTTCTTGCCGGGTGCCAGGCTCAGGTAGTTGGCGTAACGCACGGGCATGCTGTTGGCCAGGTGCAGCAGGCCGTTGTCGGGCAGGGCTTCCAGCACGTGGCCCACCGCCGCAAACTCCTGGAACGGCGGCTGCCGGAGGAAATGGAACAGCCGTTGTCCCGCCTGCTCATCGTGCGCCCGCCAGCGCCGGAAGTACGCCGGATCCGCCGACTCCTCTTCGTGGCGCTGGTTCCGGAAATCGGAACCCAACAACGCGCGGAAGAAATACAGCGGCTCCACCGGCACAACGCGGGTGACCGTTTGGAAAGAATCGGCTACCGGACCCGCCGGTTGCAGGTGCCAGTGCTGGTAGGGGGGGTATTTCCGCAGGTAGCGTTTCAGGTTTTTGGAAAGCACCGATTGCCCAAACGTAATCAGCAAATCGGGCTGCAGGGCCGCCAGGGCCTTTTCACCCGCTTCCCCGGGGTTGTCCAGCAAGCCACCCAGAAAAATGTCCTGGTGCCGGATGGTGTCGGCGAGCGGGTAGAGGTTGGTGATCAGGTCGCCCACCACGGGAACGGACCCCTCGGCGAGCAGGGGGCGGAGGGCATTCAACAGGTCGGGCTGGAAAGCCTGTTGCCCGGCGACCACCAACCGCTGGTCGCTGTTTTCCCACCCTTGCGTCAGCTCCCGCCACTGCGCCCTGGTCAGGATTCGTTCTTCGCTCATTCGTTCAATGAGCCGCACGTCCCGGTCAAAGGCCAGGGTCTCGTCGGCGCCCGGGTAAAACGGTTCGCGGATGGGCACGTTCACGTGGACGGGACCCTTCGGGGTCGTCTGGCTGAGGTGGATGGCTTCGTTGATGACCCGTTCGACGTGCCAGGCGGCGTCGGGGTGGGTGTAGTCGGCCGGCAGTTCATAGCTTTCCTTCACGTGGCGACCGTACGCGCCGCGCTGGTAGATCGTTTGCCCGTCCTGCTGGGCAATCCATTCGGCGGGGCGGTCGGCGGTGAAAATGAGCAGGGGGATCTGCTGGAAAAAGGCTTCGGCAACGGCGGGTCCGTAGTTGAGCACGGCCGTTCCCGAGGTGCAGACCAGGGCCACCGTAGCGCCCGTTTTCTGCGCCAGTCCCAGCGCGATGAAGGCAGCGGAACGTTCGTCGGGGATGCTGCGGGTCGTAATCTGCGGGTGGCGCACAAACGCCAGGGTGAGGGGGGCGCAACGCGAACCGGGCGAGAGAATGACTTGCTGCACCCGCTGCCGGGCGCAGATTTCCGCTAGGTTAACCAGGGGTTGAAGAATGGCCAAGGGGTTGGTGGGGTAATGGTTGACTGAGGTGCTGCGCAGCCGGTTCGCCGGTGCGGTTGCTTCGTTGACGAAGTGGTTCCTGCATTGGTGAGGCAATGCAGGTTAGAGGGACCACTGAGTGTTCGAAGTGATGGCTGGGCGTGGGGGTAGCTTGGTTTTTTTTGGATTTGGTCACC
>JACMKY010000130.1 GCA_014379925.1 Cytophagales bacterium
AGGGCGATGAACAGTTGAATGGAAAAGAAAACCCGGAAAGGCTTGGCCTCTACCCGGGCCAGCAACTGGCCGATGACCCGGGCCGCGAGCAGGGCCGCGAACGGAAAGACCACGAAAATGTAGTGCGGTAATTTGTACTGGGAAGTGGACAACGCAATGAAAGGCAGCAGAAAGCCACCCAGCGTAAGCACCTCGGCATCGACCGGGCGAGCGAAGCGTCCGCGCACCAGGTTCCACAGCCGCGTGGCCACCCCGTAGTACGCCAGCACCATCCACGGCAGAAAAGCCCACAGAAACGTGTGGGTGAAGAACAGCGCGTCCGAATCGTCTTTCCAGACGTTCTCGCCGGTGAGGCGGCCGAAGCTCTGCGTCCAGAAGAAGAACCGGATGCCGTCCGCGCCGAACTGGCGGTACAGTCCCCAGAGCATCGGCGAGAGCAAACCCAGCATCAGGACGCCCCCCGCCAACCACTCCCATCGCAAAAAAAGTTTCCACCGGCGCCCGTACGCCCAGTCGGCGGCGAAGGCCAGCCCGGGCACCATCAACCCGATGGGTCCTTTCTGGAGCATCGCCAGGGCGAAACCCCCGAAGGCCAGGGCCCCGTTGAGCGGTCGTCGGTTGCGCAGGTAATCAGTCAGTTGCCAGGTGCCGAAAACCACCGCGTTGGCCAGAATGGTGTCGGTGCGCACGTCGTGGCTGATCAGGAAGTACGCCTGGCAGGTGTACAACACCAGCGCCGCGATTTTGCCCGTCTCCCGGTCGTAGAGCAACCAACCCAGCCGGTAGGTGGCGAATACGCCCAGCAACGTGAACAGGAAGGAGGGCAACCGGTAGGCGAACGCCGACACGCCGAACAGGCCGTACGAGCAGGCCGACAGCCAGAACAGCAGCGGAGGCTTGTCGAGGTAGTCTTCGTGCCGGTGGTACACTTGCAGAAAGCTGCCCGTCTCGCGCATTTCCCGGCTGATGGAAGCGTACTGCGCAGCATCCACGTCCATCAGATCGATGGCCACCATGCCCAGCAGGTAGACCACCGTCGTGAGGACGAAGAGCGCCAGGTATCCGTATTTTGGGAGGGTAGACACGGGGAATGTTAAAGAAGAAAGATGAATGTCGAACCGCGCGACTGGGCGTCCCCGGCGGACCGAGATGAACGCCCAATATCCAATGTCGAAGTGAAGGAAGAAAGATGAATGTCGAAGGATGGAATTGTTCTTTTTACTTCGAAATTCGAAATTCCTTGTTCTTCAGTTCGACATTCCCTTATTCCTTGCGGTCCGCCGCGCGGTTCGACATTCAAAACCTTTCACCCGAACAGGTTGTACCGCAGGATGCAGTACAGGGCCCGGAAGCCGTCTTTCCAATTAATCTTCTTACCCTCCTCGTAGGTGCGGCCGTAGTACGAAATACCCACCTCGTAGATGCGGACGCGCGGAATCCGGCTGATCTTGGCCGTCACCTCCGGCTCGAATCCGAAGCGCTTCTCCTTCAGGTCCAGGCCCTGAAGCATCCGCGTGTTGAAGAGCTTGTAGCAGGTTTCCATGTCGGTCAGGTTGAGGTTGGTAAACAGGTTGCTCAGGAAGGTGAGCCAATAGTTGCCGATGGTGTGCCAGAAAAACAGGATGCGGTGCGGATTGCTGCCCATGAACCGCGAACCGAACACCACGTCGGCAAACCCGTTGACCACCGGCTTCAGCAAGTTATTGTACTCGGCGGGATCGTATTCCAGGTCGGCATCCTGGATAACGAGGTAGTCGCCGGTGGCCCGCCGGATGCCCGTGTGCAGGGCGGCCCCCTTGCCCTGGTTTTGTTGGTGCCGGAAATACCGGATGGGCAGGTCGGGATGCTGGCCGATGTAGTCTTGAATAACGTCTTCCGAACGATCCCGCGAACAGTCGTTCACCACGATGACTTCCTTGGCAATCCGGTTAATCAGCTCCACGCGCCTGATTTTATCCAGCACATCCGCAATGGTTCTTTCTTCGTTGTATACTGGAATCAGGATGGACAGCGTGTGAACGGGAGGATTTGCCAAGGCTGGTGGACGAAAGAAAGCGAATTGGGTGCGTTTGACCGCAAAGAACGCAAAGATTACGCGAAGAAAACAAGAGGCTCATTCATCGGAGTTGGTAAACCTGTTGCGGGCGGCGGGCACCGGCCGGAAAATAATTCCCTTCCGCTCCCCGTTCCAATCCAATCCGTGCTTAGCTTTACGGTCCCTTTTTCCATCCCCGTTATGATTCAGGTTTCCCCGCAGGTCTCGTCAACGATTTTACCGAAAAGCTCACCGGGGATTTCAGTCCGGGGAATCGGCGGGCTGGTCCTGGTGCTTTGGCTGTCGGCTTGCCAGGCGTTGAGGCCCACGGCCAACGCGCCGGCCGACGGAGCGCCGGTGCTCAACCCGCCGCCCGCCGATACGGAGATCACCCGCGCGGGTGGTGTCCGCGTGGATACCACCGATCGGGACAGCACGGGCCGACCCGTGTGGGCGGCGAAAAAGTACCGCTACAACCCCGAACGCACCCGCTCCCACGACTTGGTTCACACCCGCCTCGACGTTCGCTTCGATTGGGGCCGACAGCACCTCAACGGCGTGGCCACGCTCACGCTCAAACCGCATTTCTACCCGCAGGACACCCTGCGACTCGATGCCAAAGGCTTTGACCTCCGCCGCATTCAACTGGTGGACCAGACCAAGCGGACCCAGGAACTGCGGTACGCGTACGACGGCCGGGTCATCACCATCCCGCTGGACCGGACCTACACCCGCAACGAGAAATTCACCGTCCGCATCGACTACACGGCCAAGCCCAACGACCTGCCCAAGGGCGGCAGCCAGGCCATCACTGCCGACAAGGGGCTGTATTTTATCAACCCCGACGGCTCCCAACCCGGCAAGCCCCGCCAGATCTGGACGCAGGGCGAAACCGAAGCGAGTTCGTGCTGGTTTCCCACCATCGATTCGCCCAACCAGAAAACCACGCAGGAAATGTACCTCACCGTGGACGCGCCCTTCCGGACGCTTTCCAACGGCACGCTGGAATATTCCAGGAACAACGCCGACGGCACCCGCACCGACTACTGGAAGATGGACCAGCCGCACGCCCCCTACCTGTTTATGGTGGCCGTGGGGGAGTTCGCCGTGGTCAAGGACAAGTGGAAAAATACGGAGGTGAATTACTACGTCGAACCGGCGTTTGAGCAATACGCCCGCAGCATTTTCGGGAATACGCCCGAAATGATCGGGTTCTTCGCCGAAAAGCTGGGCGTGGCGTTTCCCTGGGACAAATACGCGCAAGTGGTGGTGCGCGATTTCGTGTCGGGGGCGATGGAAAACACCACGGCCACTGTTCACATGGAAGACCTGCAGGTGGACAACCGTGCCCTGCTCGACGAAAACTGGGACTACATCATCGCCCACGAACTGTTTCACCAGTGGTTCGGCGATTTGGTCACGCTCGAATCGTGGGCCAACCTGCCGCTCAACGAGTCGTTTGCCAACTACGCCGAGTACCTCTGGAACGAACACAAGTACGGCGTGGACGAAGCGGACTTTAAGGGGCAGGAGGAGTTGGAGGGATACCTGAGCGAAGCCGAGGACAAGCGGGAGCCGCTCATCCGCTACCACTACCGCGACCGGGAAGATATGTTCGACGCCCATTCCTACAACAAGGGCGGGCGCGTGCTGCACATGCTCCGCCAGTACGTGGGCGATGAGGCCTTCTTCGCGGCGCTGAAAGGATACCTGGAAGAGCACCGGTTCGCCACGGTGGAAATCCACGACCTGCGGATGGCCTTCGAAAAGGTGACGGGCGAGGACTTAAACTGGTTCTTCAACCAGTGGTTTCTCTCCCCCGGTCACGCGCAATTGGCGGTAACGCAACGCTACGCCGACGGGAAAGTAACGCTGAACGTTACCCAGCAACAGGATTCGCTTTATACGCCCATTTACCGCCTGCCCCTGAAGGTAGACGTGTGGGTGGGTGGCCGGAAAACCCGTTACGAGGTGGTCGTGGACCGGGCCACGCAGACGCTGTCGTTTCCGGCGGCCGCTCCCCCCGACCTGGTCATTTTCGACGCCGGGCAGCAGTTGGTCGGCACCATCGACCACCCGAAGAGCACCCCGGAATTGGTTTTCCAGTATTACCACGCCGACACGTACCTGGCCAAATACGGGGCCCTCACCAAGCTGGAGAAAAAGCTGGGCGATGCTGCCGTCCAGCGGATGATGCGGGACGCAATGGACGACCCGTTCTGGAAAATCCGGCAGTTGGCGGTGGGTGCGTTCTATCAGTACGACGGGGAACAGTCGGCCGCGTTGCGGGAGAAGCTGAAGACCCTGGCCTTGCGCGATCCCCGCTCCTACGTGCGGGCGGAGGCCCTGGGTATCCTGGGCACCCTGCCCGGCAGCGAGCCGGACTACCCGGCCCTGTGCCGCCAGGCCCTGGGCGACAGTTCCTACACGGTGGCCGCCACCGCCTTGTTTGCCTACCTGTCGGGCGAACCGGCGGACGCGGAAGCGCAAACCGCTAAATTCGAGCAGCTCGACAACGACGAAATTACCATGGCCCTGGCCAGCTACTACGCCGATCGGGGAGATTCCGCCAAGTACGACTGGCTGGCCGGCAAGATGAACCGGGCGACGGGCTCCCTGCTGTATCAACTTACCCAAACTTTCGGCGTCTACTTGCTCAAGCAGCCGGCCGAAACCCAGCGGAAGGGAGGGCAGGTGCTGGCCCGGATCGCCCGTGACCACGACGCGTACGCCATCCGGTTCGTCGCCTTCCAATCGCTGAGCCTCATCAAGGAAGCGGCGGGCGTGGAAGAACTGCGGAAACAAATCCGCGCGCGCGAAACTGACCCGCGCCTGATTGAGGCCTACGAGGGCATGAAGTGAAAGAAAATTGAATGTCGAATGTCCAATTACGAAGTAAAAAGAGGATTCTACCTTCGGCATTGGACATTCGGAGTTCTTCTCGGTCCGCCGGGGACGCCCAGTCGCGCGGTTCGACCGGTTCGCCGGTGCGATTCAATCTTCTCTTCGACATTGGGTTGGCAGGATCACCTGATTGAAATCTATGAAGGCCTGCACAGAGCGAACCGCCTGCTCGCGCCGTGTGGCACAGACTACTCCTTGCCTTTTTGTCGTTACCTTCCAAAAACGCCCCGCGCCGGATGAAAAAACTTGGCTTTCTCTTCGCATTCTTGCTCCTCCACCCGTTCGCCTCGGCGCAGAACCCGCTCGTCGGCAAGTCGGCCCCCGGCTTCACCCTCGAAGACCAGTTCGACAAAAAAACCAATCTCCGCTTCCCCAACAACCAGCCCACGTTCCTGCTTTTCTCCGACCGCAACACCCAGAGCGCCAAACAGGCCGATCAGTGGGGCACGGAACTGGTGAGCGAATACGGCCAGGACATCAAAGTGATCGTCATCGCCGTGACGGGCGCGGGGGCGAAACTGGTGAAAAACAAGGTGCAAAACGGATTTAAGAACAGTGACCCCATCCTCTTCGACTGGGACAACGAAGTGGCAACCCAGTACGGCTACGTGGACAAGGTCTGCCTGGTGGTGTACATCAACAAGGAGGGCAAGGTGGAAGCGGTGGTGCAGGGACCCTATTCCGATGATAAATACAACCAGTTTACCGAGAAGCTCGACGAAGCACTTGATAACGAATGATTAATGGCGAATGATTAATGGTTAATAAAAAGCATTAGTCATTCACCATTGGTCATTAATCATTACAGAGCGTCTGTCACTCTGACAGAGTAGGCGGCTCTGGAACGGGTTTTGGTGCCCGCCGGTAAAACCATTTATTGTTCATTGATAATTGACAACCGATAATTGATCATTAATATGGAA
>JACMKY010000131.1 GCA_014379925.1 Cytophagales bacterium
ATCAGTGAAGCAATCATCAGCGCAATCATTTCATCTGCGTAATCAGCGGTCCACTTCTTCGTAGACTTCACCCATTTGCACCGTCACCAAGCCGTTGAGCAACGACAGCGAGTCACCCGCTTCACCGAGGAAGTTAACCTTCCAGTTCTTTTCGTCCATTCGCTGGTAGTGGGTCAGGCTGGTCTTGTCGGAGGCCACCAGCAGGTACTCGTTCAACGAAGGGATGCTACAGTAAGCCTCCAACTTCTCGCCCCGGTCTACGGCCTCCGTTCCTTCGGATAGCACTTCGGCGATCAACACCGGATTAAGCAGGGTATCGAACTGGCCATCGGCCAAGACCGGTTTGCCTTGCACGACTACAATGTCGGGGTAGAAGTATCCTTTGCGGCGGGGATTGTTGACCCGCATGTCGCTTTCGTAAACACGAAAGCCCTTTTTGTTGAGGACCAGCCGAATGTAGAAGCTGAGGTTGTTCTTGATTTGGTTGTGGGGTTCGCTCGCGCCGCTCATGGGAGAAAGGTGTCCGTTGATCCATTCGTGTTTATCCGGGGAGGCCCGCTCAAAAGTTAAATATTCCTCGGCGGTCATCTTCGGGTAGGGTTTCGTTGCGGGGTTGGCGGTGGTGAGGGTTGAGGTTTCCATGCTTTTTATGCTTTTCCTAAAGGTAGGAAAAAACGGGAAGGCCCGACCCTGGAAAGCCTTCGAATCAGAAAATTAACGCAATTTCGTGCCCAACCTTTCGGTGAAAAACGGTATCTTACGGGGAAAACCGACCTGCTTTTATCCCATGCGCGAAGACTATTTGAAAGGAGGAGCCGAGTCATTGACCCCGGCCGAGAAGGAGATTGAACGGGCGTTGCGACCGCTCAGCTTCGACGACTTTGAAGGACAGGACAAAATCCTTGACAACCTGAAAGTGTTCGTGGTGGCGGCCAGGCAACGGAAAGAAGCCCTCGACCACGTGCTGCTGCACGGCCCGCCCGGCCTGGGCAAGACCACCCTCTCCTACATCATCGCCAACGAACTGAACGCCGACATCAAGACCACTTCCGGCCCGGTGCTCGACAAGCCCAGCGACCTGGCGGGCCTGCTTACCAAGCTGGATGCCCACGATGTGCTGTTCATCGACGAGATTCACCGCCTCAATCCGATCGTGGAAGAGTACCTGTATTCGGCGATGGAGGACTACAAGATCGACATCCTGCTCGATTCCGGTCCCAACGCCCGGAGCGTACAGATTACGCTCAACCCGTTCACCCTGATCGGGGCCACCACCCGGGCCGGTTTGCTCACCTCGCCCCTGCGCGCCCGCTTCGGCATCAACGCCCGGTTGCAGTACTACGATGCGCAACTGCTGGCCTCCATCCTGAAGCGCTCGGCGGGCATCCTGGCCACGCCCATCGACGACGAGGCCGCCTTCGAAATCGCCCGCCGGAGCCGGGGAACCCCCCGCATCGGCAACAACCTGCTCCGCCGTACGCGCGACTTCGCCCAAGTGAAGGGCACCGGAACCATCACCGTGGCCATCGCCCAAATGGCGCTCAACGCCCTGGAAGTGGATCAGAACGGCCTGGATGAGATGGATAACCGCATCCTGACCACCATCATCGAGAAGTTCAAGGGCGGCCCCGTTGGACTGTCGACCATCGCCACCGCTTGCGGTGAGGAAGCCGAAACCATCGAGGAAGTGTACGAGCCTTTCCTCATCCAGGAAGGCTACATCAAGCGCACTTCCCGCGGTCGGGAAGCCACGGAGCTGGCCTATAAGCACTTGGGCGTCGTACCAAAACCCAAAGACGGAAGTTTGTTCTAGACCGCAGATGGACCGCTGATTCGTCTGATTAAATGATTAAGATGATTTTCAGTCTGGAACAACTTACCTGGTTTACACTTTAAATTTCTTTTAATCAGCGAAATCATCCTAATCCTTTGAATCAGCGGTCCATCAGCGAAATCATCCTAATCCTTTAAATCAGCGGTCAATCAGTGGTCCATCGAACGCAATTTGTCAAGGCCAAGGCCGCGGAACTGGGTTTTGACTTTTGCGGCATCTCCCGGGCGGAGTTCCTGGAGGACGAAGCGCCGCGCCTGGAGAAATGGCTTCACCGGGGAATGCACGGCCAGATGGGCTACATGGCCAACCACTTCGACCAGCGCCTCGACCCGCGCCTTTTGGTCGCGGGAGCCAAATCGGTGGTGTCGCTGCTTTTCAATTATTACCCCGCACAAGAATTACCCGCGGGAGAGGAGAAATACCACCTCTCCAAGTACGCCTACGGCACCGACTACCACTTCGTCGTCAAAGACAAGCTCAAAACATTCCTCACCGCCATCCGGGAGGAAATCGGGGAAGTCAACGGACGGGCTTTCGTGGATTCGGCCCCGGTGATGGACAAGGTTTGGGCCAAACGGGGCGGACTGGGCTGGGTGGGAAAGCACACTAACTTGATCAACAAGCAGTCCGGTAGCTTCTTCTTCATCGCCGAACTAATTCTCGACTTGGCATTGGAACCCGATGGCCCGGTAAAAGACTACTGTGGCACCTGCACCCGCTGCTTGGACGCTTGTCCCACCGGCGCCATCACGGAGCCTTACGTGGTAGACGGCAGCCGGTGCATCTCCTACTTCACGATCGAACTGAAGGAAGCGATTCCGCAGGAAGTAAGGGGGAAGTTCGGGAACTGGATGTTCGGCTGCGACATTTGCCAGGATGTTTGTCCCTGGAACCGGTTTGCCAAACCCCACCGTGAGCCTCAATTCACCCCGCACCCGCAACTGGCGGAGATGAGCCAATCGGATTGGCAAGATATTACCGAGGAAGTCTTCCAGACCCTGTTTCGGAAATCCGCCGTCAAGCGCACCAAGCTGGCAGGACTCAAACGCAACATCGCTTTTTTGAAGGGGGAAAGGGAAGCCCCCGCGGGAACCGGAGACCGGAAGAAAGAATGAAGACGGTAAACGGTAACCGCCGCGGGGACCAAAAAAAGCGGATTACCCGCTTTCCCTCTGTGCTAGTCTCCAATCTTCCTTTCGCCGGTTTCCGTTTTCTCTTCCGGTTCTTTTTCAGTCATCGGCACTTTGGTCTTCAGAAAAGCGGTCAGCACGTCCAGTCCTTTCTCGAAGTGGCGGTTGTTGGCAATGATGATGTCGGCGTCGGCTTTGTGGGGACTGATGTATTTTTCGTAGGTGGGCATCACGTGCCTTTCGTATTGGTAGAGCACCTCCTCCAGGGTCAGGTTGCGTTCCGATTGGTCGCGTACGATGCGCCGCCGCAACTTGATGTGCTCCTTGGCATCGATGAACACCTTGAGGTCGAGCAGGTTCGCAATTTCGGGAAAGTGAAATACGAAGATGCCTTCGACCACCACGATGGGGGAAGGCTGGAAAACGAGCGTGCGGGAAAAGGCGTGGGGATTGTTGAAGGTGTATTCCCTCATCGTAACCGTTCGGGAAGACCGCAGGTCAACGATGTGCTGGGCGTAGAGTCGAAAGTCGATCGATTCCGGTAGATCGAAATTGACTACGCCGTTCTCGTCCCGCGTCTGTTGGTGCAAAGGATAATAATAATTGTCCTGGGGAATCAGGCAGATTTCCCCTTCCGAAAATCTCCCCAACAGGCTTTCAAGAAAAAAAGTCTTGCCCGAAGCACTGCCCCCCGTGATGCCAACAATGTAAGGATGCGCCATACCGGAGACAAAGCTA
>JACMKY010000132.1 GCA_014379925.1 Cytophagales bacterium
GGGTACAAAACCGGGGACCTCAAGCAGGGAGATACCGTCGAAGGTGCTTTGTAACCGACACGGTACTACCGATAACTTCCTGCTTATCCAGTAACCAGTAAACAACCCGCCCGCGTTTCAACCGCCGGGCGGGTTTTGGTTTTAGGGGATTTTCAACTTGCCATCCCTATCGGTGTTCCGCGTAGGCGTTGATCCGAACCGACTCCGTCAAGCGTCGGACTTCCTCCGGAGTGAGGGGCGGGGCATCGCCGGCCAGAAGAACCTCCGCCAGCTGACCGGGGGTGCGGATGCCCACTACCGCCGACGTGACCGCCGGGTGAGACAAGGTAAACCGCAGGGCGACGCCGGCCGCGTTCCGTTCGTTGTCGGTCAAAGCGCGGACCGCCGTCGTCGCTTGCCGAACTTCCGCCTCCGAATAATCCAGGTAGGGAGCGGCGGGTTTGTTGACCAGCAACCCCTTGGCTAAACTGCCTCTGGCCAGCACACCGATCCGGTGCTGGCTCAGCAACGCCAGGCAACTTTCTTCCGGGCGCCGGTCCAGCAGGCTGTACTGCATCATCACGCCCGCGATGTTGGAGCGCTGGACGTATTCCCGGATCACGTTGGGCCGGATGGAAGAGAGGCCGTAGTGACGGATTTTCCCTTGCTGCCGGAGTTGTTCGAAGGCTTCGATGGTTTCGTCGGTGGGATCGTCGAGGGTACCGCCGTGCAGTTGGTAGAGGTCGAGGTAGTCGGTCTGCAGCCGTTGCAGGCTTTCCTCCGCCGCCTGCAGGATGTACGCCTTGTTGGGGTTCCAGTCCCAACCGCTCCCGTCCTGCCGCCACTGGTTGCCCACTTTCGTCGCCAGGACAACCTTTTGACGCATTCCCTTGAAGGCCCGGCCCACGGAAATTTCATTGTGGCCTTTCCCGTACAGATCCGCCGTGTCGAACAGGTTGATGCCCCCGTCCAGGGCGCGGTGCAGCACGTTGGCGTTCTGGGCGTGGTCTTCCCCCAGCGACATGCACCCGAAACCGATTTCTCCCACGCGCAGATCCGAATTACCCAGTTGGTTGTACTTCATAACAGTGGCGTAACAGGTAGGTCGCTTTTCCTACGCGCGAACGGCCACCGGGGTTCGACGGGCTTGCTTCGAAGGCGCGGGTTTTGGTATTATTCCTGCTGCACTCCTTACCAAACTTGCCACTTCACCCAGAAGCGCGGCAGCAAGTAGCCAGTAACGCCTGAGCCAGGTCGGGTTGGGGAGTTGACGCGAAGATGCTCAAAATTTATACCGCTTCGATGCGAAGACAGGACAGAAAATCATACATTCATCGACGCTGGCGGCAGCGTAACTGTAGTAACTCGTTACTTCAATAACGAATGGCCCACTGCACGGCTCAATCCATCCCAATCGGGGCAGCACAAGTTCGCACCCAAAGTCCACGTTAAATGAAAGATTTCTTGAGAAAGAACGGACTGATCCTGGCCTTCGCCGTCGGGAAGTTTGGGTTGCACTACGCGCTCTACCACCCCGCTTACGAACTGCACCGCGACGAGTACCTGTACCTGGACCAAGCCAACCACCTGGCCTGGGGATTCCTGGAAGTACCCCCCGCAATTTCCATTCAGGCCTATGTAGCTCAGGCAATGGGCAATTCGTTTTTCTGGGTAAAATTCTGGCCGGTGTTGTTCGGGGCGCTCACCGTGTGGCTGACGGGCCGGATCGTGATTGAGCTGGGTGGCGGGCGGTTTGCGCAGGCCCTGGCTTGCCTGTCGGTGCTGGTATCGTCCTAC
>JACMKY010000133.1 GCA_014379925.1 Cytophagales bacterium
CGGTGCCCTACGAAGTGGATAAGCTCTGCTACGGCGAACCCGACCGCCCCGCCCTGGCGGCCCTGCTCGACGAACTGGAGTTCCGGACCATCAAGCGGCGGATGCTGGGCGAAGAACTGGCCGTAGCGGCTCTCAAGTCCCGGAAGACGGCGGGTGGCCGCGCCCAACTGGGCTTGTTCGGCGCCAACGAGGCCAACGGTGACCCGGCCCGGGAAGAATTCACCGACGTGTTCCCGCCCGAACCGGACAAGGATACCATCGACACCGTCGGGCACGAATACCACCTGGTCAATACGCCGGAACTGCGCCAAAGTCTGGTGCACTACCTGGGTTTGCAGGATTGCTTCTGCTTCGATACCGAAACCACTTCGCTGGATGCCGTCGGGGCCCAACTGGTGGGGCTGGCCTTCTCCTACCGCCAGGGGGAAGCCTTTTACGTGCCCGTCCCCCCCGACCGGGAAGCGGCGCAACGGATCGTCGACGAATTCAAGGGCGTGCTGGAGAATCCGGCCGTGGGAAAGGTAGCCCAGAACCTGAAGTACGACATGATTGTGCTGATGCAGTACGGCGTGGACATCCGGGGGGACATCTACGACACGATGCTGGCCCATTACCTCATCGAGCCGGACACGCGCCACAACATGGACCTGCTGGCCCAACGTTACCTGGGTTACCGGCCCGTTCCCATCGAAGCATTGATCGGCAAGCGGGGTGTCAAACAGCTCAACATGAGCGAGGTGGAAGTAGAAAAAGTGACCGAGTACGCCGGGGAAGACGCCGACATCACGCTGCGGTTGCGCGACGTGTTTACGCCCCTGCTCCTGGAACGCAAGGCCACCAAACTGTTTACCGACGTGGAGATGCCGCTGGTGGCGGTGCTGGCCACCATCGAACTGGAAGGCGTACGGATTGACCCGCTGGCGCTGAACGACCTTTCGGGCGGGCTGGAAACCGACGTGCGCGCGCTGGAAACGCAGATCTACGAACTGGCCGGCGGGCCGTTCAACATCGGCTCCCCCAAGCAGTTGGGCGAGATCCTCTTCGACCGGATGAAACTCGATGCCAAGGCCAGGAAAACCAAGACCGGGCAGTACGCCACCGGCGAAGACGTGCTGACGCAACTGGAGGACACCCACGAGATTGCCCGGAAGATCCTGGATTTCCGCGAGTTGCAGAAACTCAAATCCACCTACATCGACGCGCTGCCCAAACTGGTCCACCCGGCGACGGGGCGCGTGCACACCTCCTTCAACCAGGCCGTAACGGCCACCGGGCGGCTCAGTTCCACCAACCCGAACCTGCAGAACATCCCGATCCGCACCGCGCGCGGACGGGAGGTGCGCAAGGCGTTCGTGCCGCGCGACGAGAACCACGTGTTGCTGTCGGCGGATTATTCCCAGATCGAACTCCGCATCATTGCCGCTTTCAGCAAGGACGAGGTGATGATGGGTGCCTTCCGCAACCACATCGATATTCACACCGCCACGGCCAGCAAGGTGTTCAAAGTGAAGCTTGAAGAAGTGAACCCCGATATGCGTCGGATGGCCAAAACGGTGAATTTCGGCATCATCTACGGCATTTCTTCCTTCGGACTGGCGCGCCGGCTCTACATCCCGCGCAAGGAAGCGGGCGAGATGATTGAGGCGTATTTCACCGAGTTTCCTGCCATCAAGCGCTACATGGACGAATCGATCGAGAAGGCGCGGGAAAACCAATACGTGGAGACGCTGCTGGGTCGCCGCCGCTACCTGCGCGAAATCAACTCGCGCAACCAGACGGAACGGGGCTTCGCCGAGCGCAACGCCATCAACGCGCCCATCCAGGGCACCGCCGCCGACATGATCAAGCTGGCGATGATCCGCATCCACGACTTCATCAAGCGGGAGAAACTGCGGTCGCGGATGATTTTACAGGTGCACGACGAACTCCTCTTCGATGTTCACCGCGACGAGTTGGATGTTGTGAAAACGAACGTGGAAGCGTTGATGAAAGACGCCCTGCCGCTCTCCGTACCCATGGAAATTGGCATGGGCACGGGCCTCAACTGGCTGGAGGCGCACTGAGGGAGTTGATGAATTTATAAGTTGATGAGTAAGGGAGTTGATGAGTTGATGAGTAAGAAGCCATAAATGGCAAGCTGCCAGTCGATCAACTCATCAACTCCCTTGGGTGGTTAAACGTAAAGCCGCGTCCGTTTTCCCCATCTTCGAAATCGATCTCCATTCCCAGCAGGTACATCACGTGCTTGCGGTCTACCAGCACCGGAATCCCGTGGATCGAGTAGGCATTGTCCGTCTCCCGGCGTTTGTCGAAACCGAGCAGGAACGAGGCACCCCCGCAACCACCGCCCCGGAGGCCTACCCGTAACCCGTATTCGGCACCGGGGGCTTTCTCGGCCATGAGAACCCGGATCTCCCCGGCGGCCAATGGCGTGAGGGTGACCGGAACGAACGGGTCGGGGGAAGGCATAGTCAGGGGTTGCCGCGGTTGGGTAAAGGTTTACGGACGGTGGGCGGCCACGGGGGGCGCTTCTCTCCCGGCAAAATTAGCTAAATTTGGCGCAAACCGAGCTGGCTTTCGGTAGGCCCACGCACGGCTACGAATTCAAAGCGCTGACTTTCAAGTTTTTATGAATGCAAACCTGCGAGATTTTATCCAGATTCTGTTGCCCGCCGGCATTGTCTTGTACGCCATGTATCTGACGGTAAAGTCTTTCCTGGACCAGGAAATGGAAAAGAAGTTGGTGGAAGTGAAGGGAAAAAATGCCGAAACGGTGTTGCCCGTCCGCTTGCAGGCCTACGAACGGATATGCCTGCTGCTGGAAAGGATCGCCCCCAACAACCTGTTGGTGCGCCTCAACGACAGTGCCTTGTCAGCCCCGGAATTCAAGCAGATTCTGCTGTCGGAAATCCGGCAGGAATTCAGCCACAACCTTTCGCAGCAGGTCTACATGAGCGACCAGGCCTGGGGGGCCACCAAGGCGGCGATGGAAGAAGTGGTGATGCTCATCAACACCGCCGCCGCCAACCTCAAACCCGACGCCACCAGCCTCGACCTGGCCCGCATGGTGTTCGATACCATCATCAACCACGACGTCGACCCCACCTCCCGGGCGTTGAAGGTAGTGAAAGACGAAATCCGGCAGATTTTTTAGGAAGGCAGATTGCGTCAATATCAAGTAGTCAGTGTTGATCGAATAAAATCTCATTTTTCATTCGTGTGATTTTACTTTGTTGCGCAACTGAAATAAATAGTAAAGCTTCAATCGCCGTGCATGGTGTGGTCTAAAACGAAATTCACTCGCTTATTGGGTACAAATTACCCAATTGTTCTGGGACCCTTCGGAGGAGGGCTTTCCAGTGTTGAACTAACGTCAACGGTTTCCAATCTTGGCGGATTGGGCTCGTTTGGGGCGCAACCATTTACTTACGACCAAATAATTGAGTGCAACAACTTCATAAAGCAAAAAACAAACCAGCCTTACGCGATAAATCTGTGGGTTGACGACCGGGACGTTCGCCTGAATAGTTTTGGCGAAGCGGAATACGAAAAGTTAAAGCAGCTTTTCAAACCCTATTTCGATGAGTTTGGTGTTCCAATGCCCGAGCGGTCAGCGGATTTAGGACCAACCTACGAAGACCAGATACAGGCAATCCTGGACGCTAAACCGCCGGTGTTCAGCTTCGTTTTTGGCATTCCCACCCAGGAAGTTTTAGAGCAATGCCGAAGCAACAACATTGTAACCATCGGTGCTGCCACTACCGCGGACGAAGCCGTCGCCGTAGAAAAAGCTGGCGTTGACGCGGTGGTTGCCACGGGGTTTGAGGCCGGTGGACACCGGGTATCCTTTTTACGTTCGGCGGAGGATTCCTTGACCGGCACTTTTTCGCTGGTCCCCCAGGTTGCCGACAGCGTATCGATTCCGGTTATTGCCGCCGGGGGAATTGCCGATGCACGAGGAATAAAAGCCGCCTTTGCGCTTGGCGCGGATGCCGTGCAAATCGGCACTGCCTTCTTGGCAACCAAACAATCCAATGCTACGGAAGAACACAAGCGAAAATTATTTTCTAATGACGCAAAATACACCACCCTGACTAAATTGTTTACGGGACGTCTGGCGCGTGGAATCAAAAGCAGACTAACGGATGAGTTAAAAAACGAGGAGCACTTGGTTGCGCCTTATCCACTGCAAAGCTTGTTTTTGAGTGCATTGCGTTCGGGAGTGCTATCGAAAGGAAAATCAGAATACATTACTTTTTGGTCAGGGCAATCCGCTTCTTTGCTTAAATTCAGAGATTCCACGGAATTATTTGCTTCTTTGGTTGAACAGACCAACCAGTTATTCACGGCGGAAAACACCAATCACTAACTGTGGCTTTGTGCCAGGCGTCCGAACAAGGACCGGGATTGGGAAAATGCAGCGCCTCACTGACACGGATTACGCCTCCTTATCCGGGTAACCGTCCGACGAACTGCGCGTACTTGATGGAACGGTTGCCACGGACACCACCAGTACGCGTTCGGTCTTGTCGGTAATTTTGAAGCGGTTATCAATGCGGTGGCCCACGATCCACGCGACCGAACCGTTGGAAGTGAGCACCAAAACCCGTTCTTTGAGGTTAAGGGGCACCTTTTCATCGATCAGGAAATCACTGATTTTCTTCTTCTGATTCATGCCCAGGGGGCAAAACCAGTCCCCGGCTTTCCAGGATCGTACTTTAAGCGGATACTGCATCGCCTGGGCGTCCAGGCAGGCCACCAGGGGAGAGGGAGGAATGCGAAATCCTTCCCTGGCGCGCACGTCGAAAGTCAGCCGCCGGCCTTCCCGCTCCAGTGAGGTTTGTCCTTCTTCAACGGTTGCACTGACGAAGTCGGCCACGGATTTGGGGGTGATCACCAGCGCCGTCCGGTCCTTCACCAGCCGGTGCGTGGGCGA
>JACMKY010000134.1 GCA_014379925.1 Cytophagales bacterium
CAAACTCGTTCCACTCCAGCCCGCATCCGCTTGTGCAAGTGCCGATCAATGACGTAAAGGGAGAGATGCTAGCGGCCATCTACTGCTACTATCCCAAAAAGATTCATTCTTGGCTTTCATTTGAATACCAGGACGGAGTCGGGCTAAAGCCCTTGCTGGAACGCATTCATCAAACGCATCAGCGCCTGGATTGGGCCGCTTTCCTAGCGGAATTAAAAGAAAAACTACCCGAAAGCCACGTGACTGACTGCGCGATTCCGTCCTACGAAATGGACTTAATGGGATATATAGAAGTAAGATTGATGTGTGTAGTTAGTATATCAATCAAGCAGATTTGGTATTCTCTTCACTTTTACGTGAGTGCGGTGGTGCCTTACTGTGTTTACTTCATTGAATCGAGGAGAGATCTAAACTTACCTTTTATTTCGGAGAAATATAAAGATTTCTTTATGCAGCTTGCCGAATTGCGCAGAGAACAGCATATAATGGGCTCGTTCGAAGTGGATGCGCATTTGAAGCAGAGCCTGATTGAAACGCACCAGGCAATTCAGACTCACGGTCATGAATACGGTATCAGCGTGGAAGACTGGGACCGTAATCCGCTCTTTCAGCAACTGCAATTCCTGGCCGAGCATTACCAAGACTACCAACCCACGCGCTCCTGGGACCGTTGTCCGGCCGTGTTCCAGGACACGCTGGACACGGTCCTGGCTTGCCAGCAACGGGTAATCGGCTACCGGGCGTTTCCGGTGGCGTTGCTGGGGGAAGTAGTGCCGGGCATCTCCACCCGTTTCAAGCAAGACGGGGAAGTGACGATGGGCGATTTGATTTTTAACTTTGATCCGATGAAGTTTTAGTTAATTATCGAGGTTGGATGAGAATTTCATACCGCAACTCCATCATACTCCAGCCCGCATCCGCTTATGCAAGTGCCGATTAATGACGTAAAGGAAGAAGTACTAGCGGCCATCTACCGCTACTATCCCAAAAAAATTCATTCCTGGTTTTCACACGGATACCCGGACGGAGCCGGGTTAAAGCCCTTGCTGGAACGCATTCACCAGACGCACCAGCACCTGGATTGGACGACCTTCGTCGGGGAATTGGAAGAAATACCCGAAAGACGGGTGAAGCATTACGCCATTCCGCCCCAGGTCATGGAATCGAATGGGTACGTGGAGGTCCGGTTGACGTGTGAAATTAGCATCCGTGAACCGGTCGAGCAGTTCTGGTACTCCCTTTACTTTTTCGTGAGTGCGGTGGTGCCCTACTACGCTTACTACATCGAATCCCGGAGGGATTATGGACTCAAAAGGGATTTTAGTGTGCCCGTTCCGGAGGAAGTAAAAAACTTCCTGATGCAGTTTGCCCAGTTGCGCCGCGACCATCGGGTAACGGACTCGTTCATCGTCAATGCGCAATTGAAGCAAAACCTGATTGAAATGCGCCAGGCACTCCAGACTTACGGTCACGCGTACGGCATCAGCGTGGAAGACTGGGACCGCAGTCTGCTCTTTCAACACCAGCAATACCTGGCCGAACATTACCAGGACTACCAACCCACCCGGCACTGGACCAGCTGCCCGGCCGTTTTCCAGGACACGCTGGCCACGGTTCTGGCTTGCCAGCAACTGGTAATCGGCTACCGGGCGTTTCCGGTGGCGTTGCTGGGGGAAGTGGTGCCGGGCATCTCCACCCGCTTCAAGCAAGACGGGGAAGTGACGATGGGCGATCTGATTTTTAATTTTGATCCGCTGAGCCTTTAGTTGGTGGTGCCGTTTAGGTGGAAATTCATCGGGCGGTTTTCGGCACCTCGCTGGCCACGCGCCTTGCGTAACGTCCCGATGGGACATTGAATGGTTGGCGGTTGAACCCGTCGTTGCCCACGGCATTCGCTCGCGCCAAGCGGATCAGTCCGGTTGATTTCCTGGCGATAAGGTGCTCAATGGGGCATGGGAACCGGTGCAGTTTCCTCCTTCCTCTTCCAACCTTCCGTCCCCGACCTTACACCCGGCCGTGCCTCGCCGGGGGAAGAATGTTCGCGGTTGAGCGGTTTTTCTCGTACTTTGCGGTTTATCTCAATCGGAAGCCACTTGGAGAACCGAATCATCAAGAAATACGTGGAGAAAAACGCGCTCCCCAACGTGCTCATGCGGGGAAAGCGGTTGTTCACCTGGCAGTACGCCAAAGCCCAAAGCCTTGATTTTCAACACGCAAAAGCGGTATTCAAGGTGCGAAGCGAGCAGTTTCGCTTCCGCGATTACGAAGTGAAGATCAGCGGCTTCAACAGCAGCGGGATGCAGACTTCCTGCACTTGCGAGCACCGCGAAGGCGGCCTTTGCAAACACCGCGTGGCCGCCCTGATGGAAGTCGACCGGCAGTTGGCCGAAAAGAAGATGACGTATACCCGCTACGATCCGGCGGACTACACGGTGATGCTGCCCGCCTTCGAGGAAGCCATGATCGCCGCCGAGTGCAGCGAGGAAGACTGGGAAACGGCCCGCGAACTGGTGGCCGGCAAGAAGGTGAAGATCCTTTCGGCGATCAACGAAAAAGCCTCCCTGATCGTGGAGCAGACCGACGCGGCCTTCAGCGTGAAACTGGAGCGCAAGGCGGCCAAGCTGATCCACACCGCCTGCACCTGCCACGACGAAACCAACCCCCTCTGCGTCCACAAGGCCGCCGCCCTGCTCACCCTCCGGGAACACTACGGGGAGCATCCCTTCGACGAGATGCGCGACTGGACCCGGGAGAAGAATGCTTTGCTGACGGAGTACGGCTACTCACTGGCCGACGACCTGGGCCGCAAATTCGACTTCAAGGTCGAACACGGCAAGCTGCACCTGGTGGTGCTCGACAAATCCCTCCACAAGCTGAGCCAGTACCAGAACTGGTCTTCCCTCACCCAAACCCTTTTCCAGCGGAGCAACGAGTACGAGATTCCCGAGCTTTCGGGCAGCGCGGCCCTCAAGAAAACCAAGGAAGCCGCGATGCTGGTCTACCTGGTCACGATCGACAAGGAGGCCAGCCAACTGCCGAGCCTCACCGTGACGCCCTATAAGTGCCGGATCAGCGCCAAGACGGGCAAGATGACCTACCTGCGCGACATTGCCGGCCACCCGGGCGAACCCGACTGGATCGCCGACGAAGGCGACATTGAGATTACCCGCATCGCCCGCGCCATCAACAAGGAGGGACTCCAGAAATTCGTGAAGAGCGAGGACGTGGCCTACCGCGCCGACCACTGGGGGGGCAATTCCCTGCCCAAGGAGCGCTTCAAGGAAGAAGGATTCCTGCGCACGCAGGAGTACATCGGCGAACACCTGGAAGCGCTCTTTCACCTGTTGCCCCGCAAGAAGGCATTCCTCAACTTCCGCAACATCCTCGCCCCGACCCACGAAGACCTGGTTCCCCTGCAACTCTCGCCGACGCCCGTCCGGCTCTCGCTGCTGCTCAAGGAAGAAGCGGACTTGCTGGTGCTCAGCCTCTACGTGGAGGTGGAGGGGGCCGTGCTGCCGCTCAAGAAAGTAAAGACGGTCGCCTACTGGCTCATCGAGCGGGGAGAGGTCTACCACAAGATCGGTAGCCTGGCCGACGCCAACCTGATCCACTATTTCGAGGAACACGGGGCGGTGAAGGTGAAAAGTGAGAACTTCTCGGGCTTTTTCCAGTCGTTGGTGGTGCCGCTGGCCAACCGCTACCGCCTGGAAATGGACATCAACCGGGAAGTGAGGGAGGTTGCGTTGACTCCGCAGCCGAAACTCTACGTCAAGGAAGTGGACCGGTTCCTGCTGCTGCAGCCGGTCTTCGCCTACGAATACGAAGGCGAAGCGCGGGAATTGGCCGCCGACAACGCCACGCAGTTCGTGCTCGAGCAACCGGAGGCCATTCTGCTGCTGCAACGCGACACGGTGCGGGAGGAAGAAACCCTGGCCTTCCTCCGGCAACTTCACCCCGACTTCGAGCAACAGCGTGGCAAGCCCCACTTCTACCTGCCCTTCGAAGAGGTGATGCGCAATGGGTGGTTCTTTACCGTTTTCGACCAGATCCGCGAGAAGGAGATCCCGGTCTTCGGCTTCAATACGCTCAGCCACCTCCGCTACAACCCCAACCGCCCGGTGATGCAGATGCGCACCAGTTCGGGCATCGACTGGTTTGACCTGCAGATCGAGATCTCGTTCGGCGACCAGCAGGTGTCGCTGGCCAGCGTGCGGAAAGCGGTGCTCAACCGGCAGAATTACGTGCAGTTGGGCGACGGCACGCTGGGCATGCTGCCCGAGGAGTGGCTGCAGAAGTACGCCACCATTTTCCGGCTGGGCAACGTCAAGGACGGCCGCCTCGAACTGTCCAAGAAGCACTTTCCCCTCGTGGATGCGTTGGCGGAGGAGATCGACGACCCGGAGGTACGGCGCGAGGTGGAAGACAAGAAACGCAAGCTGCTTGGCTTCCAGGAGATCGCCCGCGTGGAACTGCCCGCCAACCTGCGCGCTACCCTGCGCGATTACCAGACCGAAGGGTTTCAATGGCTCAACTTCCTCGATGAATTCGGTTGGGGCGGCTGCCTGGCCGATGACATGGGCCTGGGAAAAACCCTCCAGGTGCTGGCCTTTCTGCAAGACCAGAAAAACCGCCACGGACGGGTGACCAACCTGGTGGTGATGCCAACCACGCTCATCTTCAACTGGAACGCCGAGGTGGAGAAGTTCTGCCCCGACCTGAGCACGTACACCTACCGGGGCCTGGACCGGCGCAAGGGCATCGGACTCTTCGACAACTACGACCTCATCCTGACCACCTACGGCACGGTGCGCTCCGACGTGGAACTGCTGGCCGACTACCCGTTTCACTACGTCGTTCTGGACGAATCGCAGGCCATCAAGAACCCCAATTCGCAGATTGCCAAGGCGGTGAAGCTGCTCAAGGCCCGCAACCGCCTCGTGATGACGGGAACGCCCATCGAAAACAACACCTTCGACCTCTACTCGCAAATGGATTTCCTGAATCCGGGTTTGCTGGGGGGGCAGGACTTCTTCAAGGTGGAGTACGCCACGCCCATCGACAAGTACCGCGACGCGGAAAAGGCCCAGGAACTGCGCAAGATGGTCTACCCGTTCATGCTCAAGCGCACCAAGGAGGAAGTGGCCAAGGACTTGCCCGACAAGACCGAAACGGTGCTGTACTGCGAAATGGAGAGCCACCAGCGCCGGGTCTACGAAGCCTTCAAGATTCACTACAAGGAGAAAATCGTCCAGAAGATCGCCGAGGAAGGACTCAGCCAGAGCGGTTTCCTCATCCTGGAAGGGCTGCTCAAGCTCCGGCAGATCTGCGATTCGCCCGCCCTGCTCAACGGCACCCTCGCCGGCGAGAGCGAAGACTACGGCCACGAATCGGCCAAGCTGACCGAACTCATCCGGGAAATCGAGGAAAACGCCAGCAACCACAAGATCCTCCTCTTCTCGCAGTTCCTGAAAATGCTCGACCTGATCCGCGAGAAACTGGACGTGCTGCACATCAAATACCAATACCTCGACGGACAAACCGTTGACCGGGCGGCCAAGGTGAACAGCTTCCAGCAGGATACCGCCACGCGCGTGTTCCTGATGAGCCTCAAGGCCGGCGGGGTGGGCATCAACCTCACCGAGGCCGACTACGTCTACCTGGTGGACCCCTGGTGGAATCCCGCCGTCGAGCAGCAGGCCATCGACCGTACCCACCGCATCGGACAGACCAAGAAGGTATTCGCCTACCGCATGATCTGCAAGGACTCCATCGAGGAAAAAATCATGCAATTGCAGGCCAAGAAGCGGATCATCGCCGACGACATCATCAGCACCGAAACCGGCTTCATCAAGAAACTCACCCAGGAAGACATCGTGGAACTGTTCAGTTAACGGCGGGGAAGGGAAGGTCGACTGTCCATTATTTGGAAACCAAACGCCCTCCGAATGGGTTTCCATCCCTGAACCCGTAGCAACCCCTGCCTTGTCACCAGCCACTGACATCCTCATCATCGGGTCGGGCCCTTGCGGCCTGGCCTGCGCCATTGAAGCCACCCGGCACGGCCTCAGTCACGTCATCCTGGAAAAAGGCAGCCTGTGCGAATCCATCCGCCGCTACCCGACCAGCATCAAGTTTTTTTCCACGGCCGAAAACCTGGAAATCGGCGGCCTTCCCTTCACCATCGCGGGCGTGAAACCCTCGCGCGAGGAAGCCTTGCAATACTACCGGAAGGTGGCCAAATTCTACCAATTGGATTTCCGGCTGTTCACGGAAGTAGTGGGGGTGACCAGAGAGGACGATCGGTTCGCCGTGCGGACGGCGCAGGGAGCGGTCTTCCACGCCCGCCACGTGATCAACGCCACCGGGTACTTCGACGTGCCGCGCTGCCTGGGCATTCCCGGCGAAAACCTGCCCCACGTGTCCAAGTACTACGACGAGGCGTTTCGCTACGTTCACTCCCGGGTGGTGATCGTGGGCGCGGGCAACTCCGCCGTGGAAGCCGCCCTGGACCTCTACCGCCACGACGCGGACGTGACGATCGTGCACCGGGGCCCGGAACTCAAGCCCACCGCCAAATACTGGCTGCTGCCCGACATCCGCAACCGCATCAAGGAGGGAAAAATCAAGACCTGCTTCGGGACCGAAGTGCGGACCATCGAGCCGGGCCGCGCGACACTGGAAAATATTTTAACGGGCGAAGCGTTTACCATTCCCGCCGATTTCGTATTCCTGTTGGTGGGTTACACGCCCGACGCCCGGCTTTTCGCGCAGTCGGGCGTGCAGTTCGAGGAAAGTACGCTGATTCCGGCTTACAATCCCGACACGTTCGAGACCAACGTGCCGGGCTCGTACCTGTGCGGCACGGTGGTGGCGGGGATCCGCACGGAAAAGGTGTTCATCGAAAACGGCCGCGACCACGCCCGGCTGATTATCCGCCACATCCGGGGCCTGGCCCCGGAGGAAACCGAGGCCGAGATCGACGCCAACGTGGACGTGGAGGAGAACTAGCGGGACCAGTGGGGGGCCGCGGGTTGAACGGCGGCAACCGGAAATAAGGCTACCCCCGCTTGGGAAAACGAACTGAAAATACGAATTTTGTTGCCCGATACGGGATTTGCGCGGGGGCAAAACACGGATCCGTTTTCCAAAAAATTACTTTGCTATGAAACTACGCCACTGCCTCACCCTCGGCCTCTCGCTGTTGCTGCTGCTGGTTGTTACCCGCAGCAAGGAGTCGTCGGATCCGGTGGTGGACGCCGGACCGTACGAATTTCAGCACCCGTCCAACTTCGGCAACCGCTACACCATCCCGGCCGACAACCCTACCACCAAGGAGGGCGTGCACCTGGGCCGGCTGCTGTTCTACGAAAAGAA
>JACMKY010000135.1 GCA_014379925.1 Cytophagales bacterium
AAGTTACGAAAGCTGCTGTGGTAAAAGGAATTGGCAAAGAGTGCGACGAAGAAGCCTTAAAATTGGTCAGTCAAATGCCGAACTGGAAGCCTGGTCTTCACCAAGGGGAACCGGTTCCCGTGAAGTACATCCTGCCCGTTCGATTCATAATCGATTGATGTCAGTTTAGAGTCAATCCGAGGCATTAACTCTCCCAAAGTTTGAAACTCCGGGAGGGTTACGGTGATGCGTTCCCGCTACGCAATCGCTTTCAGGTCCAGTTCCCGCAGTTTGGGGGCCACCTTGGCGGTGATGCCCACGGCCAGCAGCGTCATCGAGCCGCCGAAGATCACCGACGGAACCAGCCCCAGCAACCGCGCCGCCAGCCCCGACTCGAACGAACCGATTTCGTTGGAAGAACCGATGAAGAGGCTGTTCACCGCCGACACGCGCCCGCGCATTTCGTCGGGCGTCATCAACTGCAGGATGGTCGAACGGATGACCACGCTCACCGCGTCCAGGGCGCCGCTCACGACCAGCACGAACAGCGACAGGTAAAAGTTGGTGGAAAGGGCAAATACGACCATGCTTACCCCGAACCCGGCCACGTAGATCAGCAATTTGCGCCCCGCCCGCGCCATCGGCGGCCGGTGCGCCAGAAACAAGGCCGTCAGCACCGCCCCCAGCGACGGTGCCGCCCGTAACAACCCCAGGCCTTCGGGTCCGACGCGCAGGACTTCCTCGGCAAAGATGGGCAACAGCGCCACCGCCCCGCCAAAAAACACCGCGAACAAATCCAGCGAGAGGGCACCCAGCACCACTTGGTTGCGGAACACGAAGCGAATCCCGGTGGCCAATCGCTCCCTGAGTGATTCCTTCCGGTCACTGAGCGGCAGGGGGCGGTTGGCAATCAGGAGGATGCCGAGCAACGACACCCCGATGAGCGCCGCTACCACGCCGTACGAAACGGCGTAGGCGCGCGCGGTGGCCGCCGCTATTCCCGATGATTGATACCCGCTTTCCAGAAAACCGTAGAGCAATCCCCCGACGGCCGGACCCGTTACTGCCGCCGTCTGCCAGACGGTGCTGTTCCAGGCGGCGGCGGGCGCGTACAACGCCCGCGGCACCAACTGGGCCAGCAAGGCGGAGAAAGAAGGACCGGCAAAACCGCGCGCCACGCCCGTCAGGCCGATGACGACGTAGATCGGCAAGGTTCCCAGGGTACCCAACCAGGCGGAGGGATACAGGGTAAACATCAGTAGCAGGACCGAACACAGC
This sequence comes from Cytophagales bacterium, assembly GCA_014379925.1. Taxonomy (GTDB): domain Bacteria; phylum Bacteroidota; class Bacteroidia; order Cytophagales; family ES-bin-26; genus ES-bin-26. The sequence continues at coordinate 1,258 of JACMKY010000135.1, forward strand.
AGGAAGCCGGTCACGGCCAGCAAAATGATCTTTTTGCGGCTGAAAATATCGGCCAGGTGACCCGCGTACAGGGTGACCATCATGAACGGAATGGCTTCGGCCAACCCAATCATTCCCAACGCCAGGGCATCCTTGGTCAGGCGGTAAATCTGCCAACCCACCAGCACGCCCTGCATCTGCGTGGCGACGGTCAGGAAGAAGCGGGCCGCCACAAACAACCGGAAGTCTTTGATGCGCAGGGAAGCGTAAGGATCGTGGGGAACGGAGGGGGTGTCGGCAGGCATCAATGAGCTGGATTAATGCGGACTAGACGGGACTCTTTTCGAGAAACGCTCGCCGGCGGTCTGCCGAAATGGCTCGCAAACATAACGCATGCATCTTGATTCCATTCAATACTTTTTCCCGCACCCAGCCAGGGCGAAAATTCTTTCATTGGCATCGCAAGGAATGAGTAGATTCAAGCCCTAACCAAACGCTTTTTCCGATGAAAATAATCGTCCGGCCGGCTACCCGGTCCGACCTACCCGCCATCCTGGGCATTTATAACGAGGCAGTGCTGCACACGACGGCCTCCTACGACTACGACCCCAGCACGCTGGAAGCCCGCACCGCCTGGTTTGAGGCGCACGAAGCCAATCAGCTGCCGGTTTTCGTAGCCGACGAAGACGGCAAGGTTTGCGGATGGAGTGCGTTGAACGCGTTCCGCCCCTGGATTGGGTACCGTTTTACGGTCGAAAATTCCGTCTACGTCGCGGCCGACCGGCGGGGACAGGGAATTGGCAAACTGCTGTTGCCCCCGCTGATCGAAGCCGCGCGCCAACGCGGGATGCGGGTGATCCTGGCCGGCATCGATGCCGAGAACCAGTCCAGCATCCGGTTACACGCGGCGTTCGGGTTCGAACGGGTAGCCTACTTCAAACAAGTGGGTTACAAGTTCGACCGGTGGCTGGACCTGGTGTTTATGGAACTGCTGTTAGCCGACGGTCAGTAACGTCCGTCAGATAATTCTGATCAATTCAGTCATCACTTCCCCGAAATACGCGGCGTTGTAGGGGCCGAACCAGTTCATCACGCGGGTCTCGTACTTGTCCAGGTCATAGTGTTCGTCCTTGGTGATGTAGCCCACGTAGCCTCCGTTGAAGCTGGTTACCATCAGGTTCACGCCCTTTTGCCGGCAAACGGCGTCGAAGTCCCGTACCAACTCGCCCGAACAATCGCAGGGCGTGCCCAACAGCACCGCATTGCCAATGCGCAACGCCTTGATTTCGGAGGGATAATGGCCGTAAAGCCAGCCGTAGAGCCAGGGGCGCATCCGCCAGTTCCTGGCCAGTTTCCAGTGTGGTTCGCGCAGGGCCAGCGGCAGACTGAGCATGCGGAGGGTACTATCGGCCCGCAGGGGAATCCGTTCTAACTGCTGCTCAATCTTTTGGTCCAGTCCGGTGGCCAGGTTGCG
>JACMKY010000136.1 GCA_014379925.1 Cytophagales bacterium
ACCAGAAAACGGGTAACGCCCGCCGCGGGGAACAACCAACGCTTTTTTCTTAAACAACCAGTTGACCGGCTTTACATTGCTTATGACTCACAACTGCCTACCGCTTCGCTTAAGAAATCTTTTAACGAGCTGATCGCTGACGGCTGACTGCCCCTTATGCCACTTAATGAAGCCAATTTCGCGGCGGTGAAAAAAATCTTCACCGCCTATCTGGAAAACCGGGAGCTGCGCAAAACACCCGAACGCTTCGCCATCCTGGAAGAGATCTACTCGCGCGACGGGCATTTCGACGTGGAATCGCTCTACATCAGCATGAAGAACAAGAATTACCGCGTGAGCCGCGCCACCGTCTACAATACGCTCGACATCCTGGTGGACTGTGATTTGGTGAGCAAGCACCAATTCGGCAAGAACCTGGCGCAGTACGAAAAATCCTACGGTTACCGGCAGCACGACCACCTCATCTGCACTGAATGCCACAAGGTGCTCGAATTCTGCGACCCGCGCGTGCACAACATCCAGACCATGGTGGGCGAACTGCTCAATTTCAAGGTGATGCACCACTCGCTGATTTTCTACGGCAGTTGCACCAAAGCCGGGTGCGAAAATAAAAAAGCCCTCGCCTGACGCACCGGACCGAATCAGCGAATCAGGTGGTGGTCGTCCGGCCGCGGAGCGCGATCTGACTGGGGAGTTGGGCGCGCCGGTCCTGCCGGACGAGGCCACGGGCAGATCGGCCCTGGTCCCGCCTCCGCGCCGTGGCTATTCCGGAGGTGCATGAACCGGACGGTGCGGGCATCGACGTGCTCACTCCGGTGCCGACCCGGTTTCACAACCGGGGTGAGAAAACGGTGGTGAATGGCGGATGGCCGATGGGGAAGCCGATGGAAGTCAGGCTTGCGTTTCTCCAGCTTGAGGCCATTGGTATCGCCACCGCATTGTACAATGAACCATCGACATCTTTATTCTATCATTCAGCTATGGGCGTAGACGTTTTATTGGGTTTGCAGTGGGGCGATGAGGGCAAAGGCAAAATTGTGGACGTGCTGGCTCCCCGTTACCAGGTGGTGGCCCGTTTCCAGGGGGGACCCAACGCTGGTCACACCCTCGAGTTCGACGGCATCAAGCACGTGTTGCACCAGATTCCCTCGGGCATTTTCCGCGCCGACATTCGCAACATCATCGGCAACGGGGTTGTGCTCGACCCGGTCATTTTCAAGAAGGAAGCCGATGCGCTCTCGAAGTACAACCTTGACCTGCGGGGCAACCTGCACATTTCCAAGAAAGCGGCCTTGATCATTCCCTCGCACCGTTTGCTGGATGCGGCCTACGAACGGGAAAAGGGAGAACACCGGATCGGCTCCACGCTCAAGGGCATCGGTCCGGCCTACGCCGACAAGGTGTCGCGGTTGGGTCTGCGGGTGGGCGACGTGCTCTCGCCCGGATTCCGCCGGAAGTACGAAGGACTCAAGGCCAGTCACGAAGCCATCCTGCAGTTTCACCGGTTCGAATACGACCTGGCAGCGGCCGAAGCGGAGTTCTTCGCCTGCGTGGACTTCATGAAGGAGTTTCATCTGGTAGACAGTGAGTACCTGATCAACGAAGCACTCCGGACCCAGCAAACCATCCTGGCCGAAGGCGCGCAGGGCTCCCTGCTCGACATCGATTTTGGTTCCTACCCGTACGTGACCAGTTCGAGCACCATGGCGGCCGGGGCCTGCACGGGCTTGGGCGTGGCTCCCCGCCACATTGCCGAGGTATACGGCATCTTCAAAGCCTACTGCACCCGCGTGGGCGGCGGCCCCTTCCCGACCGAACAGCTCAACGACATCGGCGAAGCCTTGCGCAAGGAAGGCAATGAATACGGCGCTACCACCGGCCGGCCCCGCCGCTGCGGCTGGCTCGACCTGCCCGCCCTCAAGTACGCCATGATGATCAACGGCGTGACCCGGCTGGTGATGATGAAAGCGGACGTGCTCAACGGCTTCGACGAAATCCGGGTGTGTACGCACTACCGCCTGGCCGACGGCACCGTCACCGAACAACTGCCCCACGACCTGCTGGAGGGCACCGTTGAGCCGGTGTACCAGACCTTCAAAGGGTGGAAAACCGACTTAAAAGACGTTCACCACTTCGGGCAGTTGCCCGAAGCACTGGCCCGGTACGTTTCCTTCCTGGAAGAAACGCTGGGCTTGCCGATCAACTTCCTGTCCACCGGACCCGACCGCGTCGCCACCCTGCAGCGGGAGGCGGTGTTGGGGTAAGAATATTTCGCTGGCTTCCCGCAATCGAAACGCCCCGGTGACTGCGCGTCGCCGGGGCGTTTTGGTTGGTCACGGTTTTCGGTTACGCGGATAGCGCATTGCACTGCGGAGGGCGTACAGAAGTTGATCCGGGTATAGCTGACCAGAACTTGTGCCTACGTAAACAATTTTTTTGTCAAATATTGATCAATCAACACCTAATCCCTGAAAGTCAATGGTTAACCGCGGCAAAAGAAACCTGGCTTGGCTGGTGACGGCGCTGATGGCAAGTTGCATCGAGCCTTACCAGCCGCCCGTAATCGTGGCCGACAACCAGTACCTGGTGGTGGATGGCTATCTGGACAACGGACGGGGTTCCGCCTCGGTGCGGTTGTCGCGCACCCAGAACCTGACCGAAAACGGCCCGACGGCCGAATCGACCGCCCGGGTCACGCTCGAAGGCGAAGGCGGGAGCCGCTTTCCGTTGGCGCACCAAGGCAACGGCGTCTACGCGGTGACCGGCTTGAACGTGCCCCCCGGCGCGAAATACCGGCTCCGCATCGGCACGGCCACGGGCAAGGAGTACCTGTCCGATTTGGTGGCCTCCAAGCCTACCCCCCCGATCGACAGCGTGACGTGGCGCGCGGGGGAGGGGGGCGTTCAGGTCTACGTCAACACCCACGACCCGCTCAACCGCACCGTATATTACCGCTGGGAGTACGAAGAAACCTGGGAGTTCACCGCCGCTTTCTCGTCGAGCATCGAGTACGTAAACGGCGCCATCGTGCCCCGGAAGGAAAACGTTTACCGTTGCTGGCGAACCCAAAAATCGACCGCCCTTTCGCTGGGCACGTCGGCCCGGCTGAGTCAGGACGTGATCCGCGATTTTCCCCTGGTCTTCGTTCCCTTCGAAAGCCGTAAACTCCGCATCCGGTACAGCGTGCTGGTGAGGCAATTCGCGGAAAGCCGCGAGGGGTACGATTACTGGCAGAACCTGAAGAAAAATACCGAAAACCTCGGGACACTTTTTGATCCCCAGCCCTCCCAGACGACCGGCAATCTCCGTTGCGTGAGCGATCCGAGCGAACCGGTGGTCGGCTACTTCGGCGCTTCTTCGACGGAGGAGCAACGCATTTTCATTGGTTACGACGAGTTGCCCTTTCAGCGTTACGTGGAAAGTTGCCAGGTGGATACGGTGAAGATAGAGGACCTGGCCCGCTTCGATCCGGGGCAGTCCCTGGTGGGGGAAATCCGGGGAGGAACGAGAAGGCCGGTGGACGGGTATACGTATTCAACCCTCGGGTGCGTGGATTGCCGGACCGCGGGCACGACCGTGCGACCGGATTTCTGGTGATAAAAAAGGAGCGGCAATTGACGATCGAGCCAAGCCGGTACGATCGCCCGCCGGGAAACGATCGCCGTTTGCGTCTTTCTGGTTGGAGCGTGGCGGGAAGCTGCCCCGACGCTAGCCTTAGAAGAATAGTGAGCGATGCTTTTTCCCGCTGGTTATTCTGGGAAGGACCCGACCCATTTTCCCCGCGTTTGCCAATCTTCCAGCGGACACTTGAATTCGTAGAAAAAAGTGCGTAAAATGGCCCTTCGCCGAAAAACGGTTTACCATAAATCCATTCAACCTTGAAACGAAGAGATTTTGTCCAGCTAGCCGGATTGGGACTGGGAGGCATGTGGCTGCCTTCCATTTCCGTACTGGGTGAGTCCATCACGGCGGAACGCGCCCGGGAGGCCGCCGGACGGGGCGGGGCGGACCCGGCCCTCAAAAAGCGGCTGGCCGACGTTGCCCTGAATACGGCCAAATCCCGCGGGGCCACCTACGCCGACGTGCGCATCGGGCGGTATCTCCAGCAGTTCATTACCACGCGCGAGAAACAGGTGCAGAACATCATCAACGCCGAGTCGTACGGGGTAGGCGTGCGCGTGATCGCCAACGGCACCTGGGGCTTCGCCGCCACCAGCAACGTGACGGAGGACGGCATTGCCAAGGCAACCGAACGGGCGGTGGCCATTGCCAAGGCCAACGCGCGGGTGCAGAAGGAACCCATCCGGCTGGCCCCGCAGAAGGGACACGGCGAAGTGACCTGGAAAACCCCCATCGAAAAGAACGCGTTCGAAGTACCGGTTTCGCAGAAGGTGGACCTGTTGCTGGCTGCCAACGCCAAGGCCCTGGAAAACGGCGCCAACTTCGTCAACTCCGCGCTTTTCCAGATCAACGAGCAGAAGTACTTCGCCTCCACCGACGGTTCGTACATCGACCAGGACGTCCACCGCATCTGGCCCAACTTCGGGGTGACGGCCATCGACAAGGCCAGCGGCAAGTTTCGCACCCGGCAAGCCCTGAGCGCCCCGGTGGGACGCGGCTACGAGTACCTCGACGGCAAGCCGTCGGGCAAGGTGAAGGGACCGGAAGGAACCGGCTTGTTCGGTTACCACTCCTCCTACGACATGCTGGAGGACGCCGCCCTGGCGGCCAGGCAGGCCAAGGCCAAGCTCACGGCCAAATCCGTGACGCCCGGCAAGTACGACCTGGTGCTTGACCCCGACCACCTGGGCCTGACCATCCACGAGTCGGTGGGCCACCCGCTGGAACTGGACCGGGTGTTGGGCTACGAAGCCAACTACGCCGGCACCAGCTTCGCCACCCTCGACAAGTGGCAATCCAAGAAGTTCAACTACGGCAGTAAGCTGGTGAATATTTTCGCCGACAAAACCCAGCCCGGCTCGCTGGGGGCGGTGGGCTACGACGACGAGGGTGTGCCCACCAAACGCTGGGACCTGGTCAAGGATGGCACGCTGGTTAACTACCAGGCCATCCGCGACCAGGTGCACATTCTCGGCGAAAAGGAATCGCAGGGCTGCTGCTACGCCGACAACTGGAGTTCGGTGCAGTTCCAGCGCATGCCCAACGTCTCGCTGGCACCGGGCAAGAGCCCCTTGAGCATCGACGAGTTGATCAAGGACGTCAAGAAGGGCATCTACATCATCGGGGACGGCTCCTTTTCCATCGACCAGCAGCGCTACAACTTTCAGTTCGGGGGCCAGTTGTTCTACGAGATCAAGGATGGCAAGATTGCCGGCATGCTCAAGGACGTGGCCTACCAGTCGAACACGCAGGAATTCTGGAACTCCTGCGTGCGGGTGTGCGATGAGCGCGATTTCCGGCTGGGCGGTTCTTTCTTCGACGGCAAGGGGCAGCCTGGCCAGTCGAGTGCGGTCTCGCACGGCAGCGCCACCACCCGCTTCAACGGCGTGAACGTGATCAATACCGCCCGGAAAGTATAGTGGACAGTAAGTAGTGGATAGTCATTGCCATTATAAA
>JACMKY010000137.1 GCA_014379925.1 Cytophagales bacterium
ATAAACCGGGTGCGCCGCCGCGCCCGGGGAAACGGGGACCCCCGAACGGTATTGCTGGCTGGCTTAGACCAAGGGGCTTTCCGCGCGGCCGTTGCCCGGGAAAGACGGGTGGAACTCGCTTTCGAGAACCACCGCTGGTTCGACTTGGTGCGTACCGGCCAAGCGGAGGAAGTGCTGTGCTGCGCCGCACCAAGCACGCCCAACTGCGCAACCCACTTTTTCCCGTTCCCCAGCGGGAGATTACCATCAATCCCCGCTTGAGGCAAAACGATGGCCATCAACCGCCTACCGGCTTCTCACCCCCGTAGAACAAAAAATTTTCTAAATATTTTTTAGCCGGGTAATACCTGTCAGGGTCTTGGTTGTAATCCAGGTGTACAATTCCCTCCTCAGAATCTATCCGGCCGGTAGAGATAAGTAAATTCATTTCAACCTTTTTAACAACCTGAAAAATGAAAAAGCAAAAGTTTAATCTCGACGAACTGAAAGTGCAAAGCTTTGTAACCGAGTTTGACAAAGCCAGCGACCAGACCAACGAAATCCAGGGTGGTATTACGGGCAATTGCGGTACTTTCATCAATGTAACCTGCAAAAGGGGCTGCGACTTCCAGTCGATACCCCTGGATGAATGCACGACCCGCTGGACCGTGTGCGGCGTTGCCTGCTCGAAGGTTCCGGTGATCTACTGCTAGCATCCGCTTGAATGCCCGGTTGTGGCGCGTACTTTCCGAAAACTGCAATACGTTTTCGGAAAGTTTTCGGTTCGTTCCCATTCCCAGTAGCGGTTATGAAGAAATTTCCCCTCTACCAGCAACTAGACCAGATGGACTGCGGACCCACTTGTCTGCGCATGATTACCAAATACCACGGAAGAATATATTCCACTGAACACCTCCGGGAAAGGAGTTACCTCTCCCGGGAGGGGGTTTCTTTGCTCTCCATCAGCGAGGCCGCCGAAAGTGTCGGTTTTAAAACCCTGATGGCGACCATTCCCTTCGGGAAATTACGGAAGGAAAACCCGGTGCCGTTCATTGCGCACTGGCGACAAAAGCATTTCGTGGTCGTGTACGGCTTTGGCAGAAATCAGGTGCTGGTGGCCGATCCTGGCCACGGCTTGATCAAATACTCGGACCAGCAATTCCTGGAAGGCTGGTTGAGCGGCCGCGAAAACGAGGAACAAAGGGGCGTGGTGCTGCTGCTGGAACCCACCCCCGATTTTTACCTTACCAACGAGCAGGACCGGCCCGACCGCACCCGTTTCTCGTTCCTGTTCAGCTACCTCAAACCCTACCGCCGTTTCATTGTCCAGTTGCTGCTGGGCATGCTGGTAGGCAGCCTCCTGCAACTGCTGCTGCCGCTGCTTACCCAATCCATTGTAGACGTGGGCATCAACCACCAGAACATCAGCTTTGTCAACCTGATTCTGCTGGCCCAGCTCATGCTTTTTATCAGCCGAACGGCCGTGGATTTTATTCGGAGCTGGATTATCGTGCACATTGGCAGCCGCATCAACATTGCCATCCTGTCGGACTTTCTCATCAAGCTGATGAAGTTGCCGATCGCCTTTTTTGACGCCCGCAAAGTGGGGGATTTATTGCAGCGCATCGGCGACCATAAACGCATTGAAAGTTTCCTGACCACTTCCGTACTAACGGCGGCTTTCTCGGTGGTAAACCTCTTCATTTTCAGCATTGTCCTGGCTTTCTACGATCTTAGCATATTTGGTGTTTTCTTCCTGGGCAGTGCGGTTTACACCCTTTGGCTGGTGATTTTTCTGAGGCAGCGCCGCACGCTGGATTTCCGGCTTTTTGATCAGATGGCCATCAATCAGGATAAGCTGATCGAGTTGATTACGGGCATGCAGGAAATCAAACTGCACAACAGCGAACGGCAAAAACGGTGGGAATGGGAAAGAATTCAGGCCGGCGTATTCAAGGTAACCATCAAAACGCTGGCCCTCAACCAGTATCAGCAAGCCGGTTCGGTGTTCATCAATGAAGTGAAAAATATCTTTATTTCGTACCTGTCGGCCAAGGCCGTGATCGACGGCGACATTACGCTGGGAATGATGCTGGCCGTACAATACATCATCGGGCAATTGAACGCGCCCATCAACGATTTGATCGGATTTGTTCACGATACCCAAGATGCTAAAATCAGCCTGGAACGGTTGGGAGAAATTCACTCCAAAAAAGACGAGGAAGCGGAAAAGGCCGGTAAAATTACGGTTCTTCCGCCGGACCGGTCCTTGATCCTGAAAAAAGTTGGTTTTCAGTACGATGGTCCCCATTCATCGCGGGTGTTGGCGGGCATCAACCTGACCATTCCGGCGGGTAGGGTAACGGCCATCGTGGGCGCCAGTGGCAGCGGCAAAACGACTTTGCTGAAGCTGCTGCTGCAATTTTACGAACCCACCACCGGGGAAATCAAAATGGGTCCCGTCAAACTTACCCAGATCACCAACTACCACTGGCGAGAAAAATGCAGTGCCGTCATGCAGGACGGGTTTATTTTTTCCGATACCATCGCCCGCAACATTGCCGTCGGCGCGGAACACATTGACTACGATCGCGTACTGTACGCCGTCCAGGTAGCCAACCTACAAGAACACATCGAATCACTGCCCCTTCATTACAACACGAAAATAGGACTCGATGGCACCGGGCTCAGTCAGGGACAACGGCAGCGGATACTGATTGCCCGGGCCGTATACAAAAATCCGGAATACCTCTTCTTCGACGAAGCCACCAACGCCCTGGACGCCAACAATGAAAGGGTAATCATGGGAAACCTGGAAAAATTCTTCCGCGGACGTACCGTGGTGGTGGTCGCCCACCGGTTGAGCACCGTCGTCAATGCCGACCAGATTGTGGTGTTGGACAAGGGAGAGATCGTGGAGGTCGGCACCCACGCGGAACTGGCGGAGGCGCGGGGTGCTTACTACACCTTGATTAAAAATCAACTGGAGCTGGGTAACTGAACGGGCGAGGAAGGGCTTGCAACCCCTTTCCAGCCAAGTACCCGGGTGGATTGCTACCCACTAATCGGATTATCGGAAGAAATGCCATGCACAACCTGAGAGAAAAAATGCTGGCCGAAGCCATTCGCATCGGCGATGAATTGGTAGCCCTGGCCATTCACCATCCTACGGGCGTAGCCTGGAAGTCCGTCCTCATTCAGGAAGAGAGTGATGCCGTCGTGTGGGCGGAGCAGGAAAGTATTTACAACGGTGCCTGTGGCATTGCTTTGTTCTTGATTGAACTTCACCGGAAAACCGACAATCCGGTGTACCTGGAAACTGCCCGGCAGGCCATGCGGTGGGTAGAAGCCAGTATTGCGGGGGAGTCGGCCGTCAAGTATTCCCTGCTGACGGGGCTCATGTCGGTTCCCTTCGTGCTGCAACGCTTGTACGAAGTGACGCAGCAGCGTGAATACCTGGAGAAAGCCCTCCAAATCGCGGGACCGTTTGCGCAACTGATCACGCAGGAGGCGGTCTACGAATTCATCAACGGATTGTCGGGCACCCTGCTGGGCTTGCTGCACCTGCACGCGGCTTCCCAGGACCCGCACGTCCTGGACATGATCAATGCCTTCACGGAAAAAATTATCGGGCACATTCACCACGGGGAGCAGGGGTTTTGCTGGGATCGTTCCGATACCAATATCCACGCGCTGTGCGGTTTTTCGCACGGTGCCGCCGGAGTAGGGTTTGTTTTTCTGGAGCTGGGCCATTATTTCAGCAACGAAGCTTTTTACTGGGTAGCCGAACAAGCCTTCCGCTACGAACAGCTCTACTACGATGACCACACCCAGAGCTGGCTTGATTTGCGCAGCGGTATTTTTACCGAAGCGCACCGGGTTAGTTTTGCCGAAGCCTATCGGGCCGGTGACCTTGGTTTTTTTGTGGAGCCCCAGGCCATGAATGCGTGGTGCCACGGGGGAGCCGGCATTGGTTTATCCCGGATCCGGGCTTACGAACTGCTGCGGAAAGCCGGCTACCGCACCCAGGCGGAGGCCGCCGCGTACGCCACCCGAACCGCGGACATGGACACGCTGCAGACCCCCCGGTTTGCCTCCTTCAACTTGTGCCACGGCCGGGGCGGCAACGCCGACCTGATGCTGGAAGCCTACCGGGTACTGGGCGATGAGCAGTATTTGACGTGGGCGACGGAGGTAGCCCAATTGGGACTGCAGACGCACCAGGAAGTGAAGTTTTATCGTTCCGGCGCCCCGCACAACGGGGAAGACACCAGCCTGTTTCTGGGCAACGCCGGCATCGGGTATTTCTACCTGCGGGTGCTGGACCCGATTGGCACGCCCTCGGTACTGGCACCCCGTTTGGACCGGACGGCGAGCCAGGCTCCATCGGGCGACCACGCTACCTTGCGGCGGTCACTGGCCGGTTTGCAGCGGCAAATCATCGGGCAAATGTTTCCCCGCACGCTTGGTTTGCTCGAACAAATCGCGCCCGCACCCACGCACGCGCATTTTCAGCGTACGGCCTCGCAAGCGGCAGCGGACCTCAAAACCGCTTGGTTTGATTTTGTTGCCCAACAAGAAAAGGCATTGCCCACCGACCAGTGCCTGGCCCTGAAAGACATCGCCGGCTTGGAGTTTACCAAGTGGAAGCTGGAAAATGCGATCCTCAGCGATACGCTGCTGCAATACAAAGCGGATGAGAAAGGCAAGGACGCCCCGCATCTGCTGGATTTGGAAGAAAGCGCGTTTGGGCAGCTTGAATTGCTCTTGGATAAGGACATGCTTTTGTACCAGACCCGGTGGGACTGGCAGGAGCGCAACGCGTCCGCCTGGCTTGCCCCGCCGGACGAATACTGCTATTTGTTGACTCCCGCGGCGGGTGGCCCGGTGCAGGAGCGGCGGCTTACGGCTTTCTCCTACCGGGTATTGGCTGGTTTTGACACCCCCCAAAGTACCGCGCGCGCGGCCGCCGCGATGATGAGCGAATTTGAAGTACCGCCCGAAAAAATGAACCAGTTGCAAGCGCTCATTTTCGAACAGGTTCGGCAGGCCGTAAAATCCGGCATTTTGCTGAACCCTAAACAGCATTTGCTGAACGCAGTGGGAACGGCATCAACCAGGCAGGCATTTCACGAAGCCTAGCCGGCCGCCAATGGGGTCATCAATGGTTTTTTGTACCGCAATATTCACGACCAAAGTGGTTTAGCAACATGGTTTCATTCCACGCAAACGGCACGAGCACTGAACCTGAGAAATCAGCGGCGGCATCCCGCCCCAAAGAAACCCCCGAACTCCGCAGCGATGAAGTACAGGAGATTCTGGGGCAGATGCCCGGGTGGACCGTCCGCTGGGGGATTACCGTGATCTTTTCCATTGTGGTTATGCTCCTGTTGGCAAGCTGGTTCGTCAAATACCCGGACACCATCCGGGCCAGGGTGGTGCTTACCACGGAAGTTCCACCGGCTTCGCTCATCTCCCGGGCCGAAGGACCACTGAAGCTGTACGTGCGGGATAATCAGGTGGTCCGGCGGGGTGACTACCTGGCCATGCTGGAAAATCCGGCTCACCTGGCAGACATTCATTACTTGAATAAAAAGGTAGCCCGGTTCAGAACGTGGCGCTACCAGACCGATAAAACCACCGAAAACGGTGATTTCCGGGAAGACCTGGTACTGGGTGAGTTGCAGACCGCCTACGCGGCCTTCCTCAGTAGCCGGCGGGATTACCAGCGGTCAAAACGGCTGCTGTCGCACGACAAACAGATAAAGGGGTTGCAGTCGCGCATCCAACAGTACCAACGAATGAACGAGCAACTCGAAAAGCAGCAGCACCTGTTGGCCGAAGAACTGAAACTGTCCCACAAACGCTTCGCAACCGACAAAAAGCTGTTTGAAGAAGCGGTGCTGGCCGAACAGGAGTTTGACCAGAGCAAAACCACCCTGCTGCAAGCCGAACGGACGGTTGAATTGGCCCAGGGCAACATCATCAACAACCAGATCATGCTCTCCCAGTTGCGTACCCAGGTTACGGAACTGGAGGTTGAAAAATCCAACCTGGAAGGGCAACTGCAGAACAACGTGGAAAATACGCTTAAAACCCTGGAGAGCCAGTTGGATACCTGGGAGCAGCGCTACCTGCTCCAGACGCCCATTGCCGGTAAGGTGGCTTTTGTCAAGTACCGCAGCGATAATCAGTTTGTCCGTTCCGGGGAGGAAGTGATGACGGTGGTGCCCGACTCCGACGAACTCTACGGACAGGTGCTGATGCCCGTGGCCGGCTCCGGTAAAGCATCGGTGGGACAGCCGGTCAACATTCGGTTTGACAATTATCCCGCCACTGAGTACGGTACGGTAGCCGGAAAAGTAGCGGCTATTTCACCCGTACCCCGGGAAGGACACTACCTGATTCGGGTCCAGTTGCCGCGGGGATTGACCACCAGCTACCAAAAAAAGCTGGCCTTTAAGCAGGAAATGCAGGGCAACGCCGAAATCATCACGGATGACCTCCGGCTCATCGAACGCATTTTCAATCAGTTTCGGAACTTGTTGGACAAAGCCACCCGCTGATAAAAATCATTGTACCACTTTTTACAATCCGTTGTTGTATGGAAGTTTTTCCCCACGTATTGGTCCGGGTGGGCGGTGGTGCCTTCAACCAATTGGCGCGCATGGCGTGCGGGCAGTTGGCCACCCAGTGCGAACAACTCGCGGAGTGGCGCACCAAAAAAGAGCAGCGCAAAGGGCAGCTAAGCGAACGGCTCTTTGCCCACATTCAGCAGCTTTCGGACGCCAAAGCCCAGAATGCAGTGCAGAATGTCCGGCGCGACCTCTTCAATGACCGTACCCCCAAGGCGACTGCCATGGCCGAAGCCCGCAAGCACCTCACCGACGAGTTGCAGGATGCGCTGAATGCCTACCTGGCAATCCTCCAGCAGTTGCAAGCGCTCACGGAGCAAACCAGGCGCGTGTATGAGGCAGAAACCGGGAATGCCCGGGCGCAGTTGCAACGGCTGGCCGGTGATGACAACCTTCAGAAAGGCTTGATCTTGTCCAGTCAGACTTTTCTGGATAGCCTGCTGGATTACCACCGGAGAGACCTCAGTGACTTTCGCAAGAAAGAATACCATACCGAGTACACTTTGCTGCGGTACCTGACGCGGATGTGCGCCAAAACGTCTCCCTTCAGTACCTTCAATAACCTGGCACTCGGAGATTTACAACCCCACGCGGCAAGGCCGGTTCAGTTTGAGGAGCCACCGGATAAAAGGGATGCGGTCACTGGGCACATTCGTTTGAACACCAGTTTATTCAGGTACCTGAAAGATTTATTTGCGGCCTCCCGTCTGATCTACCGGCGACTTCCGCTCCGGCCTAACCCAACGATCGACAACCGGGAAGCCTATTTCCAGTACCTGACCAACCACAACAACATTGAAGCGTTCCAGCGCATTCCGGCCAACCCGGTCGTATCGCTGATGTTGCAGCTCATCCGTCAGCAGCCCGACGGCCTGCGGTTTGATGCGCTGGGGCAGGAAGTACTGGAATACGTTGACGCCCCGGCGGAAGAGATTGAAAACTACGTGCAGCAGCTGGTAGGCTACGGTTTCCTGGAATACGACCTGGGCGTATCGGGCACCGACCCGGACTGGGATCTGAAGTTAGTCGAAAAACTGCAGCCACTCGTCCGGGAAGCCGTGCCTCACCTGAAAGAATTGGTTGCCTGCCTCCGGCACATCCGGGCGTTGGCCGGGCAATACGCCGCCGGCAACGTAGATCAACGCAAGGCCTTGCTCCAGGAAGCCTTCGCAACGTTTCGGTCGGTGTGCATGGCCTTGCACGAAGCGGCCGGTTTGCCGGCCCAGGAGCGCAAAACCCCGGAAGAACGCACGACCGAAGAGCGAGCGAGCCGCCAGCACCACGGCAAGGAAGCGGTGGGCAAGCAAGCGGGGGAAGCGGAAGCGGCCGTGGGAGAAGCGGAACCACCGGAGCAACGGGAAAAGGCGGGTGAAGAAAAAGCGGACGCCGGTTTCCGTCATCAGTCCTCGACCTTTTTCTCCCTCAA
>JACMKY010000138.1 GCA_014379925.1 Cytophagales bacterium
AAAACTAGACCGGTACTGCCTCCTATTGCCCAACGTGTGAGATTTCAACGAACTATTGAACCGCTATCTCCACGCGTCTATTTTTGGATCGCGTTTGTTTGTCATCATTTTTCACGACGGGTTTTGAACTTCCAAAACCTTGAATAGTCGATCTGCTAGCTGCTATTCCTTGGGTTATCAAATATTGTTTTACAGAATAAGCTCGATTCAAAGACAGCTTCTTATTGAATATTTCACTACCAGAATTATCGGTGTGTCCGCTAATCATTACGGTACTTGCAAGATTATTTTTTAAATAAAAAATTAATTTATCAAGCACATCATGCGCTCGTTTCATTAATTCGGCACTTGATACTTTAAACAAAACGTCTTCAAGAGTAATGGTTTGCCCCGTTTTTATTTCCGTTTCAACTTCCGTAATTGACACGTCATCAATAAAATAATAGGCTACGTTGAAATATCCCTTTTGATTTTGTTTGTGAATAAATTGATACCGAACGTCGGCTTGGGGAGCAAAATTACCAATGGTCAGGTGTCTTTCTCCACCCGCCGCAAGGTATTCTCCGGTTATTTTGTTCCACTCTTTACCTAATACCTCTTGACTGGTATACTGAATTTGCGGTTGAATTAGACTTCTATTCGGATAAGCACCGATTGAATCAATTGACAAAAAAATCCCTACTTTGTTCACTGCCATATTGGCTTTCTTTGCCAGCTTTACGAAGAATTCAATCTGATAACGCTTACCGGTTTCTAAAGGAGTAGCTAATTTGCTTTGCAGGAACATTCGATAGCTTGGATGTTCAAGGTTCAGCAGATAAAAGGCAATACTGGCTTTCCCCGTCCTGGCATACGGTTCATCGAACATGTTTTTAAACGTATTATCTTTGCAATCGGCCAAGTGAAGCGGTCTTCTCCCTGACCATTGCCGCCAGTATTTTACTCCGTTGAGGTAATTTTTCGTGGCGTCGAAACAATAATCCATTTCCTCAAAACTTGGATTAGAAACCAAATTTAATTGGGCATCAGAAATAGTTGTTAAAAAAGGAGCAACCGCGGCAATAGCTAGGCATATAAAAAATGAATGTTTATTTAAGTTGATATAAACTTTCATGGTCCTAAGTACAAAGGTATTTTTTGTTGAGTGGTTAAAACTACCGCGGTTTTAACCACACTGGTGTAAAAACTAAAATTTATAATCCAAGGTTAACGCTGTCCTCTTTTTTCCCGGAGTGTCCCCGGAAGGCACTTCAGGGAGACTGCTTGCCGAACGTTTTTCGGTTGAACTCGGCCGACCCGGCCCGGGGAATGCTCAGGGTTTGCCAACTGGCCGCGCGCAGGTGTTTGGCCAGGAACACGAGTTGTCCGACGTGGTAGCCGTAGTGGGAAACCTGCCGGTTGAGGGCTTCGATGACCGAGTGGGGCTGGTTGCGGATGAGCACGGTGCGGAGCAGGTCCGCCTCGTCGAGCGAATCGAGGGTTTTCATCACCGTCTGCCAGCCCGTTTCCCACTGCCGGAGGAGTTCTTCCCGGCTTTGCCCGACCACCTCGAATTCGGCGTCGCGGTGGCGGTCGGGTTTTTCGCCGTCGGTGGTCAGCAAGTCGGTAAAGCGCGACCGCATGTTGCCGTGCAGGTGGCGGATGATCACGGCAATCGAGTTGGATTCCCGGTCGGGTTGCGCGTGGAAGTCCGCGTCCGGCAGTTGGGCGAACGTCCGGTCGCCCAACTGCTTGAGGTCCGAAAAGTTCTGCCGCACCACCCGCAGGTACTCCGCTCCTACTTTCTCCATCGGTTGTGAATGGTGAATGACGAATGGGTATGACTTACAAGGAAAATACGCCTCACCAACGCATTGATCATTCGTCATTCGCCTGCACTACATTCGAACGCCCACCGCCACGGTTTCCACGTATTCCCGGTAGGTGCGTTCGATGCCCTCGGGCAGGTTGATGCGGTGCCGCCAGCCCAGTTGGTGCAGCCGCGACACGTCCAGCAGTTTGCGGGGCGTCCCGTCGGGTTTATCGGTGTTCCACTTCAGATCTCCTTCGTAGCCCACCAGCTCTTTGATGAGCAGGGCCAACTCCTTGATGGTGACGTCTTCGCCGGTTCCCACGTTGATAAAAGAGGGCTCGTCGTAGTGTTGCATCAGGTAGTAACAGGCGTCGGCCACGTCGTCGGCGTGCATGAATTCGCGGCGGGGCGAGCCCGTGCCCCAGATTTCGACGAAGGGCTGGTGGTTTGCCTTGGCTTCGTGAAATTTGCGGATCAGCGCGGGCAGCACGTGCGAGTTGTGGAGGTCGTAGTGGTCGTTGGTACCGTAGAGGTTGGTGGGCATCACCGAGATGAAGTGACAACCGTACTGGCTGCGGTAGGCTTCGCACAGCTTGATGCCCGCAATTTTGGCGATGGCGTAAGGCTCGTTGGTCGGCTCGAGAAAACCACTCAGCAGCGACTCTTCCTTCAGGGGCTGGGGGGCCAGCCGGGGATAGATGCACGAAGAACCCAGGAACATCAGTTTTTTTACCTCGCTCCGGTAGGCGTAGTGGATGAGGTTGTTCTGGATCATCAGGTTTTCGTAGAGGAACTCCGCCCGGTAGGTGTTGTTGGCCTGAATGCCGCCCACCCTGGCCGCCGCCACGAATACGTAGTCGGGCTTTTCCCGTTCGAAAAAATCCCGCACGACCGGTTGATCGCGCAGGTCCAGTTCCTGGGAAGTCCGGAGTACGAAATTGGAGAAACCCGCGGCCCGCAAGCGGCGCAGGATGGCCGAGCCGAGCATACCCCGGTGACCAGCAATGTAAATTTTTTCGTGTTTTTCCACTAGTAGCGTAAGTTATCGGATAAACCTTCCCCGGCAATGGGTAATCTGGAAAGCAAAGGTACACCATGGAAAAGCCTTTTCCCGGTTCAAAATAAAAACAAATACCTTTGCGTTCAAACAACGTCCGTTCCTTTCGTTTCAGCAAGCCGGTCTACCCTTGATTCCATGAACCGAACTTCCCTGGTTTTTGCCACCCTCCTCACCTGCTCTTTCGCATCGGCTTCCCTGCCCGCCCAGGCGCAAAAGAAAGGCTTGTTCGGCTGGCTTGCGAGGCAGTTCACCAACGCCCCGTCCATCGGCGTGGATGCCAACCAGAACGATTCCACCTCGACCGGGGCCGAGGCCCTGGCCGCCGGCGAAATCGACACGCTGAAGCTGAGCAGCGACGCGCTTCCGTACCTGGGCCTGGAGGCGGACAAGCGCAAGAAGAAGGAAAAGGAGAGCAAGAAGAAGATCAAGGAAAAGAAAACCATCTTCTACGGGTTGAAAACCCGCAAGAACTTCACCAAGAGCGGCAACGGCGACCGCCAGACCATCGAACTGTTCTACACGCTGCGCGAATACCAGGCGCCGAATTCTTACCTGCGCCACGCGTACTGGTACGACCCCCAAAACCGGAAGATCACCGACGCCGCCATCAAGGACAAGGAAACGGCGCAGATCCTGCACGGTCCGTACCAGAAAATTGTCGGGGGAAAAGTGATGGAGCAAGGCTTTTACTACCTGGGCGGCAAACACGGCCGCTGGGAGAAGTACAAGAGCGACAACACGCTGGTGGATAAGACCAAGTTTCTCCGGGGATTTCCCAAGGAAGCGGAGATCAGCTACTACGACGCCCAGAAGACCAAGATCAAGGAAGTGCTGCCCAAGGAGTACGGCCAGGTCCGGGGCGAGTACTTCCGCTACTACGAAGGGGGGCAACTGGCCTGCGAGGGCCGCTTCGACAACGGCGTGAAGGTGGGCCGCTGGATGGACTACTACCCCTTCCGCCGGCAGCGCAAAAAGGAAACCCTGTACGGCAAAAGCGCGGCTGAGGTGGGGTTCGAACCCCACGTGGTCCGCGAGTGGGACGAAAAGGGCAAAGTGCTTTTTGACAAGGAAAGGGGAATCGACAACCTGGCCAACCGGGAACCCGCCCCGGAAGAATCCGAGGCGCCCGTAACCAAGAAGACCACCGCCAACCAGGGCCGGGAAGACCATCCGCCCGCCGGCAAAAAAGCCGACAATCCGGCGGAAGGCACGGGTTCCCCGGCTGCGGTTGGCAAGGAAACCCCCGCCCCGCCCACCCCCGCCAAGAAGTTCGACAACCGCACCCGCCCCGGCGCGCGCCGACGCGGGCAGTAGGCCCGGTAGAATGGTTGAAGGCGAATATCGAACTGATGAACAAGGAACTCCGAATGTCGAAGTGAAGGATAAAATTCTTTTCTTCACTTCGACATTCGGAGTTCCTTGCTCGACATTCGACATTCACCTTCCTTAGTTCAACATTCCCTAGTAAAAGGCATCCTCCAGGTGTTCGATCTCCGCCGCGCCGTCGACCAACAGCACCGAGACGATGTCGAACCGGATTTCGTGAAGCCAGTTGTTTTCGCTAAGGTACTGCTCGGCGGCCCGAATCACCCGGGCGGCTTTGGCGGGGGTGACGGCGGCTTCGGGCAGTCCGTAGGCCGCGCTGCGCCGGGTCTTTACCTCCACGAACACCAGCAACTGCGCCCGTCGAACGATGAGGTCGATTTCCGCCCGGCGGTGGCGGTAGTTCCTGGCCACCACTTCGAAGCCTTGCCCGGTCAGGTACGCGGCGGCGAGTTCTTCGCCCTGCCGGCCCGTTGCCAGGTGTTTGCTCACGGGGTTGGTTTTGGTTTAGACGTGCAAGGGGCAAGGTAGGCAATCAAGCAGTCGTAAGTCATGCGTGGTGCAAATCATTGTAAAGCCAACGTTGAAGTAAGAAAAAGGCGTCGATTATTCCTACGTGCTCATGAATGGCGACTTGCCACTACCCCGTATGAACCAGAATAAACAAGTCCGGTTCCGGGACCTGGGAACGATTGATTACCGGGCGGCCTGGGATTTGCAGGAGGAAGTGTTTGCCGGCATCGTCAGCCGGAAGGTCCGCAACCGCGGCCGGACCCCGGAACAGCAGCAACCCATCCCCAACTACCTGTTCTTCTGCGAACACCCGCCCGTGTATACGCTGGGAAAGAGCGGGCAACCGGATCACCTGCTGCTCGACGAAGCGGGGCTGGCGCGGTACGGGGCCACCTTCCACCGGATCAACCGGGGGGGCGACATTACCTTCCACGGGCCGGGCCAACTGGTGGTCTACCCCCTCCTCGACCTCGAAAATTTCCTCCCCGACATTCACCACTACCTGCGGACCCTGGAAGAAGCCGTGATCCGGACCCTGGCCGAATACGGGCTGGCCGCCGGGCGCATTCCCGGCCTCACGGGGGTGTGGCTGGACTACGAAGCGCAGCCCAATCCGCGCAAGATCTGCGCCCTGGGCGTGAAGGCCAGCCGCTGGGTGACGATGCACGGCCTGGCGTTGAACGTCAACACCGACCTGTCGTACTTCGGCCACATCGTTCCCTGCGGCATTGCCGACAAGGGCGTCACTTCCCTGGCGCGGGAGCTGGGCCGCCCGCCGGACGTCCGGGAAGTGGCGCACCGGTTGCTGAACCACCTCGGCGACCTTTTCGGGATGGAGTTGGTGATGGAGGGAGAAACGCCCCTTGCGCCGGGAAGGTAACCCGCCCGGGCATTTCATACCAAAACAAAAATCTTATTGCGCAACCGAGCGGCAGGAGGGCGTTGAAAAACGGTATTTTCTTCGCCGAACACCGACTACTGGGTACTTGATACTGGCCTTATTCCGCCCTTTTCATCCCCGGCCAACGTTCCTCCGAGAATTCCCGTAAATTTGGCCGGTCGGCGCTTTGTCCCAACCGAATCCGAATCGCCACTTCCCACTGCCACCCAAACGTATGTATTTCAACCACATCGTCGAAACCATTGGCAACACGCCGCTGGTTCGGCTCAACAAAGTCAACAAGGGCATCCCAGGCACGATCCTGGTCAAGGTGGAGTACTTCAACCCGGGCAACTCGGTGAAGGACCGCATCGGGATCAAAATGCTCGAGGATGCCGAAAAAGCGGGTTTGATCAAGCCCGGCGGAACCATCATCGAGGGCACGTCCGGCAACACGGGGATGGGGCTGGCCCTGGCCGCCATCGCCAAAGGCTACAAGTGCGTTTTTACGGTGTCGGACAAGCAGTCGCAGGAGAAAATCAACATCCTGCGGGCGGTGGGCGCGGAAGTGATCGTCTGCCCGACCAACGTGGCACCTAGCGACCCCCGCTCCTACTACTCGGTGGCGCGGCGGCTCAACAGCGAGATTCCCAATTCACTGTATCCCAACCAGTACGACAACCTCTCCAACACCGCGGCCCACTACGAAAGCACCGGTCCCGAAATCTGGGAGCAGACCGAGGGCAAGATCACGCACTTCGCGGCGGGGGTGGGCACGGGCGGCACCATCTGCGGGGTATCGAAGTACCTCAAGGAACAAAATCCGTCGCTGATCAGCGTGGGCCTGGACACCTACGGCTCGGTGTTCAAGAAGTACAAGGAAACCGGCGTGTTCGACGAAAACGAGGTGTACCCCTACATGACCGAGGGCATCGGCGAAGACATCCTGCCCAAGAACGTGGATTTCGGCCTCATCGACACCTTCGTCAAGGTAACCGACAAGGATGCCGCCGTGATGACGCGCCGGCTGGCCCGCGAAGAAGGCTTGTTCATCGGCTGGTCGTGCGGCTCGGCGGTGTTCGGTGCCCTCGAATACGCCCGCGCCCACCTGCGCGAGGAAGACACGATGGTGATCATCCTGCCCGACCACGGCACGCGCTACCTCAACAAGATCTACAACGACACCTGGATGAAGGACCACGGCTTCCTGGAAGCGCGGGACTTCGCCACCGCCAAGGACATCGTGCACGCCAAAAACGGCAAGAGCCAGCTCGTCACGGTGGAGCAGCGCATGAAAGTGGGCGACGCGGTGCGCCTGCTCAGCAAACAGGGCATCTCGCAGATTCCCGTCACCGACGGCGAACACATCGTAGGCAGCCTCACCGCCTCGACCGTGCTGGGCAAACTCATCGAAACGCCGGAAATCAAGGATGCCTCCGTGCAGGAGGTGATGGACAAGCCCTTCAAGTTCGTGGGCATGGACAACACCATCGACGTGCTCTCTTCGCTGATCGACCGCGAAAACCCGGCCCTGCTGGTGCGCGACGAGCTGAACCAGGTGCACATCATCACCCAGGCCGACCTGCTGCTGGCCATGACCAATTGAGGGGTTGACAGGTTGCAGGTTGACAGGTTGCTGGTTACAAGTTGGAGGTTGGAGAGGTTGGAGGTTGAGGCCAATGATTGAGGAATTGCCAGACCAAGCGGCCTGGCAATTTTGCTTCGACGGCTCCGTCGCTTGTCTGGTGTTGAAGAATTTGTACGGATTTAAAATGAGTATGACGTACGCCGACCGGTGACGTTCCCCTTCCAGCTCAATGCAGTACCGATAATCCTCCTTGACGAGAGAAGTTGCGGTAGCGGATTTCGTAATGATAGAGGTACCACTTCACGTTGCTGCCGATAGCCGTTGAGGGCTGAATTTTTTCCTCCTTGCAATGGTGCCAGGAACGGTGGCGACTGCCGTTGCGGTGAGGTTGGCCAAGCGAAACAGTACGCAGGTCCTGGAAGGATACCCGAGGCTACGGGCCAAGCCCCGCTGGGCACGGCGGGTGGATAGCCCACCGGTTGCCGTGGGATCTGGCCAAGCCCGGCCCGGCCGTTTACTTCCGCGACCCAACCGAAAATTGACCGCCTTCCTTCGCCCGGGTGAGATGAGTTTTCAGGAAATGTCCAGGTAATCCTCCCCCGGGTGCTTGGGGATGGCTTTTCCCTGGGCGTGGGCCACGTCCCCCAGTACCCGCAGGTAGAGGAGCCGGCCGCACCGGGACCGGAGTTGGGCCGTCCGCAAAATGCCCATCAACGACCGCAGGCAAGGATAGAGCGTGAGGTCAGTCGGACCGGTTTGCTCGGTGAGGGCCCGTACTTGCCCTTCGATTGGGCCCAATTCAGGAAATTCCCCGCCGTACCGTTCGAAGGTGAGGATGAGCTTTTGCAGGATTGCCGGCACGTACCCGTAACGGACCGGCCGGGCCGGATTGGAGGGACCCGCGGAATCATCCCTTTCGATAAAATCATTTTCCAAAGTCAGCACCGAGATTGGCTTTACTACCGGCCGGGATCGGAAAAGCAACGGCGCCCGCCGGGACGGCGCGCCTTTTGCGGTCCGCCGGGGATGCCCACACTTTCAACTTCCCTTCCGGACGGCTCTACGCATTATTTCGGGAAATGGTGGCCTTCCCCGGCTCGTAATTTTTGGGAAGCCAATTGCGGGAAATCCGCGGGAAGGGAGCCGGTTTCTGTGGCTGGTACGAAATACCTCCTTGGCGGGGCTATGACACCCGCCCGCGTTTTTTCAGGAAAGATGCGGCGGGCTTGTTTTCGGTATTCTGAGCCGCTGCTTCGTTAAAAGAACAGTTACCAGGTCACGAATACAGCTTACCTTTTGCCTTTTTGTTTATTGATTGCCTACTGCCAACTGCCCATTGCCTACTGCCAACCGTTTCTGAATCGGCGTCGGGGTTGGTTGCGCACGCCCGTTTGCCTGCTTGCTTGATTTGTCGACTGCCCGCTATCCACCGCGTTCTCCCGGTCTCACTACCCAACATTGCGTATCTTTGCCAAGCTTTTGAGGATAACTCCCTTACAGTGCATGGTAAAGAATCTGGAACTGGTCCTTCCGCCGGAGGTGGCCTTCGACGAATCCGCTTTTGATCAGCACGTGCGCCGTGCGCTGGGCCTGCCGGCCGACGCGCCCGCGCACATCCGCAAGCTCCGCCGCTCCATCGACGCCCGCTCGCGCAACATCCGCGTGAACGTGGCCGCCCAAGTGTACCTGGACGAGCCCCCGCGTCCGCTGATTGACTACCGCCAGGCGTATCCCGACCTCCGGCACGCCCCGCTGGCGGTGGTGGTGGGGGCGGGACCGGCCGGCCTGTTCGCCGCCCTGCGCCTGATCGAGCTGGGTATCCGGCCAGTGGTACTGGAACGCGGCAAGGACGTGCGGGCCCGTCGGCGCGACCTGGCGGCCATCAACAAGGACCACGTGGTCAATCCCGAATCGAACTACTGCTTCGGCGAAGGCGGGGCGGGCACCTACTCGGACGGCAAACTCTACACGCGCGCCGGCAAACGCGGGGACATCCGCCGCGTGCTCGAAATCCTGGTGGCGCACGGGGCTCCCGAAGACATTCTGGTGGACGCGCACCCGCACATCGGCACCAACAAACTTCCGCAGATCGTGGCTGCCCTCCGCGAAACCATCCTCCGGGCGGGTGGCGAGGTGCGCTTCAATACCAAGGTAACGGACCTGATCACCGAACGCAACCAATTGCGCGGGGTAGTTACCCACTCCGGCGAGGCCATTGAAGGCGTCGGCGTGATCCTGGCCACCGGGCACTCGGCCCGCGACGTGTTCAGCATGCTGCACCGCCGGGGCGTGCTGTTGGAAGCCAAACCCTTTGCGATGGGCGTCCGCATCGAACACCCGCAGGCGCTCATTGACGCCCTGCAATACCACCGGCCCGACCGGGGCGACTACCTTCCCGCCGCTTCGTACAGCCTGGTCGGACAAGTGAAGTACGGGGGTGCCGAACGGGGCGTGTTTTCCTTCTGCATGTGTCCGGGTGGCTTCATCGTGCCGGCGGCCACCGCCCCGGGTGAGGTAGTCGTCAACGGCATGTCGCCATCGCGCCGGGATTCGCGCTACGCCAATTCGGGGGTGGTGGTGGCCATCCACGACGAAGACTTGTTGCCTTACCGCGCGTACGGCCCGCTCGCGGGCCTGCAGATGCAACGCGAGCTGGAAGAGCGGGCGTGCGCGGCGGCCGGGGGTTCGCAAACCGCACCCGCCCAGCGGATGCTGGACTTCGTGCGCCGACGGGTGTCGGCGGACCTGCTGCCCACTTCCTACCAGCCCGGTCTGGCCTCGGTGGACATGGCGGAAGTGCTGCCCGCCCCCATCGCCCACCGGTTGCGCGAAGGGTTCAAGGGGTTCGGGCAAAAAATGCGCGGGTACCTCACCAACGAGGCGCAGCTCATCGGCGTGGAAAGCCGGACTTCCTCCCCCGTTCGCATCCCGCGCGGCAAGGACACGCTGGAGCACCCGACGCTGGCCCGGCTTTTTCCCTGCGGCGAAGGCGCGGGCTTTGCCGGCGGCATCGTGTCGGCGGCCATGGACGGCGAACGGTGCGCCGAAAAACTGAAAGAACAGTATGGAAAGTAGGCACGAACACTTTTTTGCGGCGTTGGCGCGGCGGCTGTCCCAACCCCTGCCGGGGGCGGAGGCCCACCGCAAGATGGCTTCCTCGGCGCGGAATGCGCCCCCTTACCAAACGGTTCCCAACGAACGGACGCGCCAGAGCGGGGTGCTGCTGCTGTTGTATCCTTACCAGGGCGAGGTTTTTCTTCCCCTTATTCTGCGCCCGGCCTACGAGGGCATCCACGGCGGGCAGATGGCTTTTCCGGGCGGAGGTCAGGAACGGCAGGACAAGACCCTGATTGGCACGGCGCTTCGCGAAGCGCAGGAAGAAATCGGCATCAAAGCCAGCGACGTGCACCTGCTGGGCATCCTGAGCGAACTCTACATTCCGCCGAGCAACTACCAGGTGCTGCCCGTGGTGGGCTACCTGCCCTACCGACCCGAGTTCTTTCCCGATCCGCGCGAGGTGGCCGACGTCATTGAAGTGGGCCTCGACGCGCTCTCCGATGTCCGCATCACCGGCACCAAGGAAATGCGGGTCCGCGACGCGCTCATCCAGGCCCCGTTCTACCTGGTCAACGAACGCACCGTGTGGGGTGCCACGGCCATGATCCTGAGTGAATTCCTGGTCGTGCTCAACGAGGTGGCCGCGGACAGCGGCGCGACGCGAAAATGAAGTCGCGGCGCCTGGCAATTCCCATCGCCTGCGTGGTGGCGGCAATCCGGCAAACTTTTTTGACTGGATCGGGTTTCTGACAAGTAACCAAGCACCGACCGATCCCCGCTCCTACCCTTCCGTCCCATGCACGTTCCCACGAAAAAGTTCATTGTCCTCCTCAGTCTAGCCGGCAGCTTGTTGGGCTGCCAAGGCAACTCGGGTAACCCGGATCTCACGGTCGTTTCACCCGTCCGAACCGGCAACCCGAACAAAAAAGCCGTCGTCCGGTTTGCCGGCACCTACGCGGGCGTGGTGCCCTGCGCCGATTGCGACGGCCTCGAAACCGAATTGCAAATCAACAACGACGGCACGTACGTGCTCAAGCACACCTACCTGGGAAAACAACGGGGCCGAAATACGTTCCGGGAACAAGGCAACTGGACGCACAGCCCCGATCTGAAGAAAATCGCGCTCAACTACGACCACCCCGACGAATCGTCTTTCTACCGCGTGGTTCACCCCGATACGCTGAAAATGCTGGACCGCCGGGGCAACGAAATTACCTCCCGGCTCAATTACAACCTTGCCCGGCAGTGAGGCCGTAGGTTGATGAGTCAATCGTAAACATTGCCGTAGCCAGGAATTTAAAATCCCTCGCCACGGCAACGTCGGCGCGGGGACGGGTGTCCGTTATCCGGCTACCCCTTCTTCCCGCAACCTGTCACCCGGCCTCCCGTACAACGGACAAACCCAACGCCTGTCCCCTGTTTTATGATGAATCAAGCATTTTCCCGCCGTCAGTTCGTGATGCGGGCGGGCTACGGCGCCGTGGTGGCCGGTCTGGGCGGCGCGTTGCCCCGCCTGGCCAACGCTTCTCCCCTTGCCAGCGACCTGCTGGCTTCCGGCGCGTCACCCGCTGACGCCGAGAAATCACCGACTGCCGAACGCAAGGCGGGCTGGGCGATTGTGGGACTGGGCAAATACGCCACCCAACAAATCATTCCCGCCTTTGCCGACAGCAAGCGGTCGAAGCTGGTGGCGCTGGTGAGCGGCTCGCCCGACAAGGCCCGCGCGCTGGCCGACCAGAACGGCGTGGATCCCAAGAACGTCTACTCGTACCAGAACTTCGATGCCATCCGCGACAATCCGGCAGTAGACATCGTCTACATCATCCTCCCCAATTCGCTGCACGCCGAATACACCGTCCGGGGCGCCAAGGCGGGCAAGCACATCATCAGCGAGAAGCCCATGGCTACCTCCGTGAAGGATTGCCAAACCATGATCGATGCCTGCCAGGCCGCCAACCGCAAACTGATGATCGGCTACCGGGCGCAGTACGAACCGTTTAACCTGAAGGCCATTGAAATGGCGCGCGGCAAGCAGTTGGGTACGCTGAAGCTGATCACCGCCGACCACGGACGCCACCTCGATCCGGGCGACCCGGCCGACCAGTGGCGAATGAAGAAGGACCTGGCCGGGGGCGGTTCGCTGATGGACATTGGCATCTACAACCTGAACGCCGCCCGCTACCTCACCGGCGAGGAACCCATCGAACTCAGCGCCATGCTGCACAGTACGCCCGGCGACCCGCGCTTCCGGGAGGTGGAAGAAAATGCCAGCTTTACGCTGCGCTTCCCGAGCGGGGTGATTGCCAACTGCACGTCGAGCTACAGCTACCAGGATGTCAAGCGCTACCGCGTGTTCGGTACGGATGCCTGGTTGGACCTGGACCCGGCCACCGAATACTACGAACACCGGATGAAGATCGGGCACAAAGACCGGCAGGAAGAAATCAAGATCAAGGAGGAAAGCCAGTTTGCCCGGCAAATGGATCACTTCTCGGAATGCGTGCTGGACAACAAGCCCGTTAAAACGCCGGGCGAAGAAGGACTGCGCGACGTACGGTTGATGATGGCCATCTACGAAGCCGCCCGCACCGGCAAAACCGTCAAGCTTTCGTAGCGGTGAATAGCGGATAGTTTGTTCGTGCGTCCGTAACTGTCCACCATCTGCACTGGTTTTCAAGGTTGTTTCTCTTTTTTATATAAATGCTTTACAGGCAGAGCATTAATCAATAAAAACCTGGTATAACCTAATGCAACTATCCGCTATGGCTCACTGACCAGGTAGCCGTATTGCTGAAAGATGGCCCGGGCCCGGGCGCTGAACAGGAAGTCGTAGAACTTCCGGGCCGCCGGCGACCGGGCGCCTTTCAGCAGCACGGCCCCCTGGGCAATGGGCTGGTAGGCTTTGCGGTCCACCTCGATCCACGTTCCCTTCCCCTTCAGCGCCGGGTCCATCACCACCGATTTGGCGGTGAAACCGGCCGAGGCCGACCCGGAGAGCACGTATTGGTTTACCTGCGCGATGCTTTCCCCGTACACCAGCTTCGTCCGGACCCGCTCGTACAAACCGGCGTGCGTCAGGGCGTCGACGGCGGCCCCGCCGTAGGGAGCCAGCTTGGGGTTGGCCAGGGCGATCTTCCGGCATTCCGCCCGCGTGAGCACCGCAACGCCCTTCGACAAGTCGAGGTTGGCCGCCGTCCAGAGCACCAGGGTTCCGTAGGCGTAGACGCGGGGAGCCGCCTGCGTGAGGCCGGCCCGGTGCAGGGCGGCGGGGTAGTGCACATCGGCGGACAGGAACACGTCGAAGGGGGCGCCGTTCTGAATCTGGGCCGTCAGCTTGCCGGAAGAGCTCACGATCAGCTGGGCTTCCTGGCCCGATTCCTCCCGAAAGGCCTGGCCGATTTTCTCCATCACGAACTGGGCATTGGCCGCAACCGCTACCTTGAATTCCTGGGCCCGGACCTGGCCAGTGAAGAAGACGAATGAAAAGACGAACCGCCAGGTTAATTTCATTGGATTTTATGAATTTTTCGAAGTAATAAAGATTATTTTTGAGGGGCAACCAACGCAACTTCGTCATTTGCTCCGGCGGGTAAAGCGAAATTGCGTGCGGGCTTACCGTAACCGGCAACCTGTGGGCACTCAATGGGGTATATAGGGAAGAGAAAACGGCCGCCCTTGCCCGCCCCACCCGCGCCCGGTGGGGATACGCCGCCGAAGGGTTCGAACCATGAGCACAGAGCCATGAAATCGTTGTATGACTTCGAAAACCTGCCGGAGAAGGGCAAACTGTCCTTCGTGCAAAAGGAATGCACTTTTCTGATGTACCGGATGGAGGGCCTGGTCGTCGCGCTGCACCTGTATTACCACCAACCCGGCGACTTCTACGTGGAGGTGTGGCACAACATCGAAATGAACGAGGTAGAGTTCATTCGCACGTTCAAGAGCCAGAAATCCCTGAATCCCTACTGCGACGACATCGACATCCACGACTTCCTTCCTTGAACCAATACCCCCGGTTCCTAGTCCGACGCGCTCACTACCGCTCACCGTGACAATTACCCCTCCCCGGCCTGTCCCTCCATCCACCGCTTGAATTCCGGGGCCTTGTCGCGGCTCACCAACACTTCTTCCCCCGTTTCCGGCGAGAGCTGCAGTTTCAGTTTGCCGTTGAAATACGGGTGGATCTTGCGGACCGTGCGCACGTGCGCCAGCAACTGCCGGTTGAGCCGGAAAAACACCTCCGGGTTCAGCAGCTTTTCCAGTTGTTCGAGCGTATAGTCCACCAGGAATTTTTTTCCGTCGGTTCGGGTCAGCAGCACCATTTCGTTGGCGGTGAGAAAGTACGCAATCTCCTCTTCGGTCACCGGCAGCAGTTGCTCGCCGGTTTTCACCAGAAACCGCTGCTTGTACTTCTTATCGGGGCGGCCGTTGGTGGCCGTGGGCAGGCTATCCAGCAGCGCTTCCATGCGCTGGGTGCGTTCGTCCCGGGCGAAATCGTGCCGGATGGCCCGGAATTTGGCCAGGGCTTCGTGCAGTTCTTCCAGCTTGACCGGCTTGAGCAGGTAATCGATGCTCTTCACCTTGAAGGCCCGGATGGCGTATTCGTCGTAGGAGGTGGTGAAGATGACCGGGCTGGTGACCAGGTTTTGCCGGAAGATGTCGAAGCTCAGCCCGTCGGAAAGCTGGATGTCCGAGAAGATCAGGTCGGGCGGGCGATTTTCCTCGAACCACTTGCCGGCCGCCTCGATGCTGTCGAGCACCGCCAGTACTTCGATGGTGGGATCCACCCGCCCGATCAGCCGCTGCAACCGCTCGGCGGCGGGGTATTCGTCTTCGATGATGATTGTTTTCACGTTGATCTCGTACGCGTGGTGAGCAGCATGCTCGTCGGTTTACAGTAGGGCGAGCATCCTGCTTGCCCATTCACACCCGGTAAACAACCCAGCGTAGACAAGCAAGACGCTCGTCCTACGTTGCTAGGTAGAAAGCAGCGGAATCCGGACGGTAAACAGCGCATCGCCGTGCTGCACCTCCACGGGTTGGGACGTGAGGTGGCGGTAGCGGTTGATGATGTTCTGCAAGCCCACCCGGGTAGATTGCTCCAGCACCGACTTGCCCTGCACGTTGTTTTCCACCGTGATCCAGTCGCCGGCTTCCCCGAAGATGCGGATGGTCAGGGGGCGGTCCTTGGAAATGATGTTGTGCTTGATGGCGTTTTCCACCAGCATCTGCAGGCTCAGCGGCGCCACCAGCCGGCGCTGGTGCGGCTCGGAGATCTGCGTTTCCACCCGCAGGTTTTCGCGGAAACGGGTCTTGTTCAGGTAGAGGTAGGCGTCCACGAAGGCCAGTTCCTCCCGCAGCGACACGGTGGTCTTGTCCTTGTTGACCAACACGTAGCGGTACACGTCCGCCAACTGTTCCAGGTACTTCTGGGCGGATTGGTTGTCGTCGTCGATCAGGGCGGCCAGCGTGTTGAGGCTGTTGAAAAGGAAGTGCGGGTCTACCTGGCTCTTGAGCACCGCCAACTGCGACTGGACGTTCTCGCGCGCCAACGCCTCCGTTTTCTGGACATTCTTCTTCCATTCACTGAAAAAGTACGCGCTTTCGTAGATGGAGGTGATGAACAGGGTAGGAATCAGGTTGAGCGCAAACTCCCGGAAAAATTGCTGTTCCGCGCACAGCTTTTCGTGGGCAACCAGTTCGATCAGGTTGAGGAGCACGAACGTGGCCACGAATGTATACCCGATGCTGAGCAGCGTTTGCCACACCAGTCGGGTGGCAATCTGGCCGTGGCTGGGATATCGCTTCCGCATCCGGATAAAAATGGCCCGGTTGCCCTCCCAGAAAGTGGTCGTAAACAGCAACGGCGGCAGCAGTGTGGGCAGGAAACTGCCGTCGAAACGCAGCAACTCCTCCGAATTATAGATGATGCCGAACAGCAGGGCCAGGGCCGGAATGCCGATCAGCCTCGCCCAACGGTCGTTGAGGACGAAATCCGGGGATGAAGCGGTGGTTGCCATCGTGTTTGGAATGAAGGGGAAGTCAACCTTGTCCTCCCGGTAAAGTCGGGATTGTACGGCAACAAAGGTAATCAATTCACGGCATTGGCAAATCCGGCAGCGAAGGGCCACGCCGGCGGTGAAACTGCGCGCCGCGTGGCCAACGGTTGTCGCGGAGGCCACCCTCCCGGCCGCCTGGGCGGTAGCGGTTGTCAGCGGCTGCTCAACGACCCCCGCGCCGAGGAAGAACGCTTACCAAACGAAGGCTACGTTGAAATTGAGCGATCCGTAGTTCCACCGGTCGTCTCCCACGCCGTTCACTTCCACCCGGGTGTTCATCCGTTTGTACTCCGCCGACAATTCCAGCCCGGTACGCCGCTTTTTGAAAGGCCGCAGGGTGTAGCCCAGCCCGGCGGTAGCCCCCGTGCCCACGCCAAACTGGTGGAAGAAATTTTGTTCGTTTTGGTCGTTAATGAACCGGTTCTTGGTAAATACGCTCGATATGCCGACGGTTCCTTTGGCAAAGAAGTGGTTCCCCACCCAGGGATAGTACTTCACGCCGGTGCTCGCCGTGAGGAAATTGAAGAAGTACCCTTCTTCGTATCCCCCCTCACTCGGTTGGGAACCCGTTTGGCTCACCACCATGTCGGCTCCCACCATCAGCCCCCGCACTTTCCGGACGGGAACGAAAAATCCGATGCCGACATTGAATCCCCTCGGGGTGGGGTAGTTACCCACCCTCCTTCGGTTGCCATCGGCGCGCTGGTAGTAGCTCAAGCCTTGCTCCCGCAGTTCCTTGGCGCGGTTCAATTCCGTTCCCCCGTACAAACCAGGCAACGACAAGCCAATCACCACGAACGCCTGGGTTTTTTCCCAGGGTTCGGGGGTGGCCTCGGGCGTTTCCTGGGCGTAAAGCGGTGGTGTTCCCAGCGCGATGGCGCTCAATAAGCCAGCAATGAGTAGGGGGCGGTTGGTTTTCATGGCAATGGTTAGTAAATCGTCGGTTTTTAGCAGTTAGCGGCACCAGCCAGTCAACAAGTCGCTTAGAACAGGATGCGGTACTGCGGAATGGGGAAGAAACCGATCTGGTACTCGTTCACCACTCGGTTGGTGCGGGCGTTGTAGCGCTGGGCAAACAGGTTCTGGTTGTTGGTCACGTTCTGGAGGTCGAGCGAGAATTCGTGGGTCACCCGGGCCCGGTTCATCCGGTAAGACAATTTCAGGTCGGTGCGGAAGTAATCCGTCAGCTGGTTGGAAAACGCCTGGTCCTCCCGGTACACCTCCGTGCCGGCCCGGCGGGATTGCTCGAAGTCGAGCGGCGTGGCGTAACGGCCGCCGGCGGCGGTCACCTTCCAGTCCAGGTTCAGCACGTTGTTCTTCCTTCCCACCTTGAACTCCTTGCCCGCCAGCACGTTCAGCACGTAGCCGCCGTTGAAGGCCGTGTTGCGCCGGATTTGGTCGCTGCCCTCGTATTTAGAATCGTAGAGCGAGGCCGTCACCAGGAAGTAGTAGCCGTTGCCGTAGAACTTCTCCGCCGTCAGCTCCAGGCCGTAGTTGCGTCCCGTGCCGTTGTTGACCAGGCTGTCCTCGTCGGGACTGTCGAAATCGGCCCCCGTGTTGAGCACCGAGTACGAGGTGGGGTACGGCTGCACGGCGGCCTTGGTGATGCGCTGGTAGTAGGCCTCCGCCTTCAGGCGCAGGGTTTCGGTCACCATCCGGTCCAGGCCCAGGGCAAAATGCTGGCTGCGGGTGAAACCCAGTTCCCGGTTGGTCAGCACGCGACGGCCATCCTCGAGGGTAGCAGCCTTGAAATATGCCAGCAGCGGCTGCATCTGGCTGTGGTAGCCGTACCCCGCGTTGAACGAGGTGCGCGGGTTTATCTGGTAGCGCAGCCCCAGCCGGGGTTCGAGGGCCAGGCTGCCGTTGAGCGAGAGGTGCAAGAGGTTCAGGCCCGCGTTGAGCGTCACCCGGTCGTTGAACTTGTGCTGCCACTGCGCGTGCGCCTGCGAAAGCAGGGTGTTGCCCCGGGTATCCCGGATGGGCGTCAGGCCCTGGTCGGGAAAGTAGACGCGGTTGAAGAGACTGAAATCGTAGAGGTCGCCGATGTAGCCGCCTTGAAGGGTGTTGCGGGCGTTGAACTTCCGGCTCAGCAGCCAGTTGAGCGAATACTTGGTCTGCCGGTAATCCACGTTTTCCGTCCGCACCGGGCTGCGGTCGGTTGCGCTCAGCGAATCCTCGTCGTACTGGACGGATACGTTCGAAGCGCCCAGCGACACCTTGGAGTAGGTATTGGAATTAAAGTAGTACAGGTGCGAGAGGCCAATCACGCCGGTTTGGTTGCGCGAGAACCCGTTTTCGTTTTCTTCCCCGAACAGGTTGGTGTCGGAGGTGGTGTCCACGTCGTTGCCCAGGAAGTCGATCCGGCTGGTGCCGCCCATGCCGAA
>JACMKY010000139.1 GCA_014379925.1 Cytophagales bacterium
GAGGGAATTCTCGTCGAGTGCCCCCGTAATGATGCCTCTTTTCCCTTTCAATAAGTCGTACGCCATGGGTTCAGGTAGGTTCGATGGTAGTTGTTCGTTGCGGAATGCCGCCCAGCGTAGTGTTGCCCGGGTGACATCCGGTGGGGTTCCCCCGCCAGGGTCACCCTGCCAAATATAGCGACTATTTTCCGTGGGAAACAAGCAACCGCGGCGGCCGAATCACGCCCGAGAACGTGAAGTTCTGGTATCTTCGTAGCCGGGCAAGAATAAGCCGGTAAATTTCCTACCTTTACTTCCGCGCGTTTTTCCCGCCACCTAAACCAACCATTCTTTTCCTATGCAAGAGATCGTTCAATCCATCGTTCAGCAAGCCGGTATTTCGGAGGAGCAGGCCAAAACTGCTTTTATTACCACCCTCACGGCCATCAAGACCAAACTTCCCGACTCCGTAGCCGGGCAACTGGATGGGTTATTGACCGGCAGCGAATTTGACTACAAAGTCGTCGTCAATGAAAAAGTAAACGAACTCCGGGGTGAAGCCGCCGAGAAGTTTGAAGAATTGAAGGAAGAGGCCACCGAAAAATTCGAGGAATTGCGGGAAGGCTTCAAGAAGATATTCTAGCCGGCCTCACCGCCACGAGCCGATGGGGTCGAGTGGGTAGATGGGGCGGGGAATGTCGCGGTATTGCAACCCGAATACGTCGATGCTGGTGACGCCGGCGGAGATGACGTTCACCGTTTTGCGGTTGTAGAGCAGGTAGAAATAGCGGAAGGGAAACAGGTTTTTCACCACCGTCACGTCGGCTTTCCACAAACTCAGTCCCAGGCTGTGAAAAAAGCGCGGGAAGAAAGCGGGCGTGGGCCGTTCGGTGAGGATCAGGTGCACGCCCCGGTGCCGCAACACGACCGTCTTGCCCGTTTCCTTCAGGTCTTGCTTGGAAAGCAGCGTGCCCCGGAAGGAAAGGGACTGGTTGTACACCGTGTCGATCTTGCCGCCGATTTCCAGGTCCAGCGCGTCGCCCACGCCGGCTTCGAACGCCCGCCGGGCCGCACCCTCGTCCTTCACCGGAACGTAGGAAACCAGGTGGGGAATGCGTTGCAGGATGGTTCGCAGGATCCAGGTGTTCTCCCCGGGAGCCCCCGCCGCCACAATGTCCGACACGTCACAAAAGACCAACGTG
This sequence comes from Cytophagales bacterium, assembly GCA_014379925.1. Taxonomy (GTDB): domain Bacteria; phylum Bacteroidota; class Bacteroidia; order Cytophagales; family ES-bin-26; genus ES-bin-26. The sequence continues at coordinate 1,182 of JACMKY010000139.1, forward strand.
CCCAGCCGGCGGCTCCACCGCGACCGGCGGGCAATCTCTACCGCTCCCTCGGGCGTAGTGGGCACGGGGTGCGGGTGGTCGCGCACCGACCAGTTTAGGTCCGCCAGTTCGTCGGCCAGGCGTCCGGCCAGTTCGGCGTTGCCGTCCGTCACGGCGATGGTGCTCCAGCCGAGTTCAGGGTCGTCGAGCCAGATGTGTACCATGAAGTTGGAAACGCTCAGCACGCCCGGCTGCCGTTCCATTGCCCGCATCCGCCGGAAAATTCCCCGCATGGGCGCCAGGAAGTCGATGGTAAATCCGCCTCCCTTCAGCAGGCGCATCTTGCGGAACGCCATCACCGGTTTCACCCGGCCCAGGACGGTATCGATCAGGATCTTGCCCGTTCGGAAACCCGTTTTGGCGTGGTCGCGGTGGGGATTGGTGCGGTAAGCCGTGATGAAGGTAGCGAGGCGGACGATTTCCTGGGTGACGTTGGCGTGCAAGTCGAAGGAAACGCCGATGGGCAGTTGGTCGCCCACCAGGGTCCGCAACGCGGCCAGCAAGTCGCTCTCCGGGTCGCGCAGGCCTTCCACGCCCATGGCTCCGTGCATGGAAAGGTAGATCCCGGCCAGATCCGGGTGCCGGGCCACCACTTCCAGGATTTCGCGTTTAAACGTGTCGTAGACCTCGCGCCGGAGGGGTCCTCCCGAGGTGGCCCAGGCGGCAATAACGGGCACGGGTTCGATTTGGCCGTTGCCGTACTTTTCCACCGACTTCAAAAAGCCGTCGACCTGCCGTTTGTAGGTGCGCCCGACGGTGAGCAAATCCTCTCCGTAGAACAAAGCCAGCGATTTGAAGTCCTGCCAGGTGGTGGGCACCGGCGAGAAGGAATTCGTCTCCTGCTGAAGCTCGATGATGGCGATTTTCTTTTTCACCCGTAAATCACGGTAGGCAAGGATGTTTGTTTTTTTAATTTTTTCGCCGCTTGCTTCACGTGCGCTACGGTTGGTTGGGCGACGTCGGCGATCTTTTCAATACTCAACGCACTGTCCTTGGGCAGCCGAATGATCATTTCCCGCTTTCCTTGCTCAATGTCCCGTTGATGGAGCAAATCTTCGGTCACGCTGTAGGTAAGTCCCCTATCCTGAATCTGTTTTTGTGTCTCCTTGGTCAAGTTGCGTAATCTGGCCAAAACGGACAATTATCGGGTGCATTTTCGCAAGGTAATTTCCTCTCCGCTGATTGCCCGTAGTTTATTCAATGGCCAACCATCCCGCAAGCCGACACCATTGAGTTGGATGAGATGTGGCATAGTGTTCAAAAAAAAGCAACCAGCAATTTCATCCGGCAAATCAATCTTGAGCATACTTCTAAGTTACCAGTGCCATTTTTCCCACTGCTCGCTGCCCCCGGCCCGCTTCAGGTTTCCTTGATCCAATGCCTGCTGGTTGGTACTTCAACCAGCCATACCTGACGGGGTACGCTCGCTAAGAAAACGCGGCCAGTCAACGTGTTCTTGTGATCGGCCATTGGCGGTGAGCTACCTACTGGTCACTTCGCGGCCATTTGCCGGGCCAGAACGGCGATGCCTTCCCCGAAGCTGCGCGGCTCGTAGCCCAGCACCCGGCGGGCCTTGTCGAGCGTGAAGCCGGTGCGGGGCGGGCGTTTAGCCGGTTGCGTGAAGGTAGACGAGTCGGCCAGTTTGATCAGGGAAGTATCGAGGCGAAAGAAGCCGGCGGTTTGGATGGCCATTTCGTAGGGCGTCAGAAAGTCCTTGCCCGAGAGGTTGAAGATTCCCGGTACTTCCTGCTGCACGATGAGCCAGCAGCCCAGGGCCAGGTCTTCGGCCAGCGTGGGGGTACGCCACTGGTCGTTCACTACCTGGATTGTCTTGCCGTCCTCGAGTGATTTTTTCACCCAGAGAATGAGGTTGCTGCGGCTCATGTCGTGGGCGATGCCGTAGACCAGTACCGTGCGGGCAATGGCCCAGCGGAGCGAATCAGTCCGTTGGAGGATGCGCTCGGCGGCCAGTTTGCTCTCGCCGTAGTAGCTCACCGGCAACGCGATGGCCTCCTCGTCGTAGGGTCCGTTCAGGCCGTCGAAGATGAAGTCGGTGGACAGGTGGAGCAAGAACCGGTCGTGCCGGCGGCAGGCGGCGGCCAGGTGCTCCACGGCGCGGACGTTCATCTCCCAACAGGCTTCCCGTTCGCCTTCGCACTGATCCACGTTGGTCATGGCGGCGGTGTGGATCACGGCGTGGGGCTTCACTTCGTCGAGCAACCGATCCACTTCTTCGGGCCGGGTCACGTCCAGCGATTCGTAGCGGTAGTGGGCAGCGTTGGGCAGGCGGCTTTTTCCGCGCGCCGTCGCAATGACGTCTACGTCCGGCTGGGTGGTGAGCAGGTCCACCAGTTTTTGTCCCAGCAGCCCGTTGGCGCCGGTGATGAGGATTCTTTTAGGCATTGGTTTTCAGGTGAGGGTTAGAATGGGTATCCCATGAGCAAATAAATGGCGAGCAAATAAATGGCCCGAATCGGAGATTTCAAAGCTGAATAAAGCGAGGTACCGTTCCCGGCTTCGTACCGCAATTCGACGCCCGAAGGTAAAAGTTTGTTTGACGAAAAAAATGTCAACGTTGCCGCCTACCCGAACTGGTAGCCGAACCGCTTGGTGATTTTCTTTTTCTTCATTTTCTCCACGGACACGGCCATCCGTACGTCCTTTACCGGGCGATCGGACTCGTTCTTGGGCTGGGCGGCGATCTTGTCAATCACGTCCAGGCCCCCAACCACTTGCCCGAACACGGTGTAGCTGCCGTCCAGGTGGGGGGTTCCGCCCTCGGTGGCGTAGACTTTCTTCTGCGCTTCGGTGTGGGTGGACTTGCCCCGGGCTTCGGCTTGTTTCAGCTCCGGGTCAGCCAACGGCTTGCCCTGCACGAGGTAGAACTGGCACCCGCTCGAAGCCTTCTGCGGGTTATTGTCGCGGGCCGCCGCCAGCGCGCCCTTCCGGTGGAACAGCGCCGGGTGAAATTCGGCCGGAACGGTGTAGCCCACCTCGCCGTTGCCCAACGACCCGCCCGATTGGGCTTTCCGGGAGTTCGGATCGCCGCCCTGGATCATGAATCCTTCGATGATCCGGTGAAACAACAGGCTGTCGTAGAAGTGCTCTTGCGCCAGTTTGAGGAAGTTGGCCTTGTGCTGGGGCGTCTGGTCGTGCAGAATCAGGTACATCGTGCCGAAGTCGGTGGCAAGCGTTACCAGGTAATCTTTCCTGGATTTCTTCTGGGCGACAACCGAGATTGAATGCAGAAGCAGAAGTAAGAGCAATGCTTTTTTCATGGGTTTGGGTGGTGAAGGAACAGAAATTCACGCGAAGGATTCGGAAAAGAAACAAAGCGCGTTTAGAATCGAATGCTATTGTCCCTCTTGGTAGCTGACGGCTGGATATTGACTGCTGAATGTTGGAAACCGGCTACGTCGCGGAACGCCGCCCGGTTGCACTGCAACGACGCTACTACCAACTGCTTATTGCCTACTGCTCACTGCCTACTGCCCCCTCCGCATCACGTTACCACCTTTTGCCGGATGTCGGCCAGAATTTGCGCGCCGCCCAAAGCTAGAATCTTTTCGGCCAAGGCCACGCCCAACCTGTCGGCTTCCGGCGCCGGGGCGAGTAAGGTTTCCTTCAGAAGTTGCCGTCCGTCGAGGCTGATAATGCCCCCGCTGAGAATGATTTCGTCGCCGTGCAGGGTGGCCAGGGCGAAGACGGGAACGCTGCAACCGCCTTGCAACCGGCGCAGGTAAGCCCGTTCGGCCAGCAGGCAGGTTTCGCTGTCGGCGTGGTTGACCAGGGCGCGGAGAGCGGCCCGCTTGTCGGCCGACAAGTGGCGGGAGGCTTCCACGGCGATGCTGCCCTGTCCGACGGGCGGGGTGAACTCCGTCGTCGGGAGGTATTGGGTCACCTGGTCGGTGTAGCCCATGCGATGCACGCCCGCGTAGGCCAGCAGCAGCGCGTCCGCGTGGCCTTCCTCCAGTTTCCGCATCCGGGTCTGGAGGTTGCCGCGCATGTCCACCGGGCGGATGTGCGGGTAGAAGTGCTTGAGCATTGCCACGCGGCGGGTCGACGAGGTGCCCACCGTAAACGGCTCGCCCGATAGCAGAGAGCGCGCCGGTTGCCGGCTCACCAGCACGTCGTTGGGCGTTTCACGCTCCGAGAAGGCGACGATTTCCAGGTCTTCGGGCAGTTCCGATTGCAGGTCCTTGGCGCTGTGCACGGCCACGTCGATGGTTCCTTCGCGCAGTTGGTCTTCCAGTTCCTGGGTAAAGACGCCCTTGCTGCCGATCTTGGCCAGTGAACGGTCGAGAATTTGGTCGCCTTTGGTTTCAATGATGACGATTTCGCACGGCCAACCGCCCGCCTGAAGCAGGTTCTGGACGAAGTGCGCCTGCCAGAGGGCCAGTTTGCTTCCCCGCGTGCCGAGGCGGAGGAGAGGGTTGGGGGTTGCCAGGCTGCTGCGCAGCGCTACTTCGTAGGGTTGCAGGTTAGTTGGGTTGCAGGTTACAGGTACAGGTTGCAAGTTACAGGTTGCAGGTGGCTTGAAAGCTGGTACGGGGTAAATTTCGCAAAAGTTAAGGATTGGCTCGGAAAGGCAGTGTCCAGACGGATTATTGACTTGCCCACGGTCATTCCCCACCGTGCCGACCTCCAACCTTACGAAGTAACGCTGCGAAGGCAGCCTGGTAACCCAACTAACCTGCAACCCTACGAAGTAGCGCTGCGCAGCAGCCTGGCAACCCTTTACACCCCAATCTTGTCCTTTTTGTTAACATTGATGTTGGTCTCGATGTAGCGGATGATGCGACCGGCGATGTCGACGCCCGTGGAGGCCTCGATGCCTTGCAGGCCCGGCGACGAGTTGACCTCCATAATGAGCGGTCCCCGCTTGGATTGCAGCATATCCACGCCGGCCACGCCCAGTCCCAGGGCTTTCGCCGCCGCCAGGGCCGCTTCCTTTTCCGCCGGCGACAACCGGATGGCCAGGCCGGCCCCGCCCCGGTGCAGGTTGGAACGGAATTCGCCTTCCTTGCCCTGCCGTTTCATCGCTCCCACTACTTTGCTGCCCACGATGAACGCCCGGATGTCGGTGGCCTGGGCTTCACTGATGAATTCTTGAATGAGAATGTTGGCCTTCAGTCCGTAAAACGCCTCCATTACCGACTTGGCCGCCTTGGGCGTTTCGGCCAGCATCACCCCGATGCCCTGCGTGCCCTCCAGCAGCTTGATCACCACGGGCGTACCTCCCACCTGCGCCAGCAGGTCATCAATGTCGCGGGAGTGGTTGGCAAAGACGGTCTTGGGCAGTCCCACGCCCGCCCCCGACAAGATTTGCAGGCTGCGCAGTTTGTTGCGCGAGCGGACAATGGCCTGCGACTTAATGGTGCTGAACACCTTCATCATCTCGAATTGCCGGACAATGGCCACGCCGTAGTCCGTCACCGAAGTGCCGATCCGCGGGATGATGGCATCAATGTTTTCCACCAGTTTGCCGTGGTAGCGAATGGTGGGATTGCCCCCTTCGATCACCACGTAGCACTTGAGGTGATCGAGCACGACGGCTTCGTGGCCTTTTGCCCGGGCGGCCTCCACCAGCCTCCGGGTGGAATACAGTTGGGAATTCCGCGATAAGATAGCGATGCGCATCGGATCGGCCAATGATACGGTGAGGAGGTTGCTCGGAAAAATGATCGTACGGATGAGGATGCCTAAAGGCGGTTGGCCTGTTTCTGGCTGTAGGATAAGTATACGGCCGAAACGTCCACCACGTACCGGTTCTTCAACAGTTTTCTACCCAGCAAAATCGGATAGCGCATGTTCGTTCGGTTGGAGAGGGTGAAGCTGGCGTTGATTACCTTGCCAAATACCCGGATCCTGGTTCGAATTACGAACCTTTTTTCGGTATGCCCAAACGAATTCCGGACAATTTTTTCGCGGAATTCCTCCGTCAGGAAACGCCGGTTGGCCCGCTTTCCCCCCCTCATCCGGGAGATGTGAAAGCTGAGGGTAGGCACGTCGCCGTCGGTGAGGAGCTTTACCCGGGTGCAGTGGATGGCGGAGGTGTACGCCCCGGTGTCCACCTTGGCCTCCACGTCGGAGAGTCCCAAGCCCGGCAGGTCCACAATGTCCACCCGGCCAATCACGCGCTTGTTCATGCTGGTTGCAAAATTGAAAATGAGGAGGAAATCTGAAGACGGGAAGGTTCACTTGCTGGCTCCCGTTTTGCGGTCAGCTTTCCGATCATTGGTCCTGCCCACTGCCGGCTTTTTTTATCACGCGTGCCGTGGCCAGCGACACGTCCAGAAACAGGATCTTGGGGTTGGCGTTTCGCTCCAGGTGGTAACCGGCCTCGTTGAAATACTGGTAGAGGCGTTCGGCGTTGTCGGGATTAACCACTTTGGCGAATCCCTTCACGAAATCCAACGCTTCCCCTTCCAGCCGCACCAGGCCCTCGGCTCCGTGCTGCCAGACGAGGGCCTCGCGAAACATCGTCAGGCCGTAGTGCAGAAGGTTCTTCTGCGACTCCTTGCTCAGTTTGGCGAATTTTTCGGTTTGCTCCACCAGTTGGACGGCATCGTTGCGGAAGCAATGGCGCATCCACTCGCGAAACCACTCGTGGGCCCGGAAGCCCGGGTCTTCGTTGCGGTCGGCGTGGCTCAACCGGAGGGCTTCGTCCAGGTTTCCTTCGCAAAGATGGGCGATCTGGGCGGCCCTGGGCGCCGTCACGCCTTGCCGTTCGGTGAGGTGTTGTCGCACTTCGGCGTCAGTAAAATCGCGGATGCGGATTCCCTGCGTGCGCGAAAGAACGGTGGTGAGTAGCTTGTCGGTACTCCGGCAAACGAGCAGGAAAAGCGTTTTGGCGGGTGGCTCCTCCAGGATTTTCAGCAAGGCATTGGCCGAGGCGAGGTTCATCATCTCCGGCAGCCAGATCAGCAGCACCTTGTATTCGGCTTCGTACGACTTGAGCGACAGCTTGCGGAGGATGCCGCGCGATTCCTCCACCGAAATATTGCCCTGCTTGTTTTCCGACCCGATGCAGTCGAGCCAGTCGGAGAGCGTCTGGTAGGGGCTTTTCTGGATGAACTTGCGCCAGTCGGCCAGGAAGTATTCGCTGAGCGGATCCTTCGAAACGTGCTTGGTGGTGGTAACGGGGAAAACCTGGTGGAAATCGGGATGAATCAGCTTGTTCATTTTCGAACAGGAGGGGCAACGACCACAGGAATCGGCCGGCCCCTTGTCCTCACAATTGACGTAGGTGGCGTAAGCCAGGGCCATGGCCAGGTTGGCACTGCCCGCGTTGCCCCGGAAAAGTTGGGCGTGCGCCACGTGGTGAGTGGCCACGCTCCCCACCAGCGTCCGCTTGGTTTTCTCCAGTCCGGTGATTTCTTTAAATAACAAAATGAAAAAGTTGTGAAGGTTGCGTTATGGGTTATGCATTGTGTTGCAAGCGAATTAGGTTGTGAACAACCAATGTTGGGTTACGCGTGGTAGATGACACTCCCCAAAATTCATAAAAGGGCGGTAGCTATGCTACGGTACAAAAGAATAAGTGAGGAACAAAGGATGTTGGAATTGTGCGGGGCACCCCGTGCGACCAACCCGATACAGCCGATGTACACTCAATCATTGGTCCAAGGTAGGCAATGCCATCCGGAATGGAAAGCAAGTAGAGTGAAAAACACCCTTCCGAAGGAACGCTCCGAAGAGGAGCCCAGGCTGACGGTGGCCTTGATGTGAGCGAAAAGACGGTCAATCTCTGTAAGCTGAAAGCTGGAGCAAGCCCACAACTGGGCAATGGAGAGGTAAGCACCTATCTAGAAAAGATCGACACTTCTTTCCTACACAAATACTTAATTTCC
>JACMKY010000140.1 GCA_014379925.1 Cytophagales bacterium
AGCAAAGCCACGAAAATCAGCAGACCGGCAGCGGCGAGGAATATCCACCAATCCAGGTTGATTCGGTAGGCAAAGTCCCGGAGCCAGTGATTCGCACCAAACCAGGCCAGGGGCCAGGCGATCAGATTTGCCAGCAGCACCAGGCGGACGAAGTCTTTGGAAAGCAGGAAGAAAAGACTGGTTGCGGAGGCACCCAATACTTTCCGTACGCCAATTTCCTTGGTACGCTGAACGGTAGCGAAGGAAGTCAGACCGAATAACCCCAGACCGGCGATTAGGATGGTGAGCGCGGAGAACCAGGTGAAAAGGATTCTCATTTTTTCTTCCCGCTGGTATTGCCCATCGAAGGCCGCATCCAGAAACGAATACTCGAACGGACGGTTGGGTATCAGCGTTTCCCAGGCGGAACGAACCACTTCCAGGTCGTCAGGGCGGATGCTCACCAGCAGATTTACCGGGTTATCGGTATTGTAATAGAGCAGGATGGGTTCAATCCGATTGTGCAGGGAGGTATAGTGAAAATCGCTGACCACGCCGATTACTTGTTGAGTGATGCCGGGCTCGTTCGAAAATTTTTGTCCCACTGCCTGCTTCCAGCCCATCCATTTAACGAAGGCCTCGTTGACAATGACGGCGTTCGTTCGATCCGTAGGAATAGCGGCAGAAAAATTTCTTCCCGCTACCACGTTGACTCGCAACAAGTCAAGGTAATCTTCGTCAATGGTATTGAAATTGACAAATTGATCAGTCTTCTGACCGTTTCTCTCTTTGACAAAACTGGCTTTTCCGTAAAATCCGGCGGGTGCGGGGCCAATGGAAACTTTGCGCACCCGGCTGTTTTGCAAAAGCTGGTTTTTAAGGGCGGGCATCTTCTGCCTTACTAATTCATCGCCCGGTATGCCCACCACCAATGTCTGCTCTTTGGAAAAACCCAAGTTTTTGGTCCGGAGATAGTCCATTTGCCAGTAAACAACCAAGGTACCCACCATCAGCGTGGCTGAAATGGTAAATTGCAACACGACCAACAGTTCCCTCAGTAACGGCTTGCCCGATAAGGCCCGTTTCCCTTTTAATGCGCTGACCGGCTCGACCGATGACAGGTACCAGGCCGGATAGCTACCGGTTACCAAAGCCAGGCAGACTACAATGCCAATTCCGCCGATGATGTCCCAACCCGGCACGGCAAGCAGCGTAAAGGTCTTTTCAGTGAACCGGTTAAACGCCGGGTTGATCAGTTGTACCAAGGTAAGTGCCAACCCTGTACTCACGATGGTCAGTAGCGTGGATTCACCAATGAACTGCGTCAACAACTGCTTTTTGCTGGCACCCACCACTTTTCGGATGCCCACTTCTTTGTGCCTCCGGGTGGACTGAGCCATAAAGAGGTTCACGTAATTGATGCAGGCGACCAACAAGATAAAAACGGCGGTTAATGAAAAGACAGCAAGGTAGGAGCGGTTTCCTTTGGGCGTGTCATCGTGCAGCCCTTCCGAAAAATGAACCTGGGTGAGTGGCTGGATACGGTGTTCTATCCGGAAATTGATTCCCAGCGCCCTGATACGGGACAAGTAATGCTGCTTGTCAAACTGGATCAGCTTGCCGTGAAAACTTTCTGCCTGACGCTTGCTTCTGAACAGTAAAAAGGTGTAGTAAGACGGGTCTAACCAATCTTCCTCTTCCGCTCGCGTAGTTTTCAGGGAAAGCAGCGCCGTAAATTTCAAGTCGGTATTGGAAGGCAAATCTCTTAAAATGCCCGTTACCAGATGGGGCTGTCCATCCAGTTGGAGCAATTTTCCCAGGGCATTCTCTTTTCCGAAATATTTCTTCGCCAACCGTTCCGTAAGCACCACACTGTTGGGTTTTGCCAAGGCAGTAGCGGGGTTACCCATCCGCATAGGGTAGGAAAACACCTCAAAAACCCGATTGTCTACCCGGTAAATATCTTTTTCATTGAACAGTTGATTGCCTTTCTTTACCGTCGCCACCGGCACTGATTTGAATCTCACGGCTTCCACTATTTCGGGATAGTCCTGCTTAAGCGAAGGCCCTACGTCAATACCAGCCGCCGCAATGCCATCATCCGAACCCGCGGTCTTGAGCCGGACGGTTACCCGGTAAATCCGGTCGGCTTTTTCGTGGAACTGATCATAATTCAACTCATCCCGCACGTACCTAAAAATGAGCAGGCAGGCGGCCATGCCAATGGCCAGTCCCAGGATGTTGATCAGAGAAAAAACCTTATGGCGTTTCAGGTTGCGCCAAGCGGTGAGTAAGTAGTTGCGGAGCATATCAATTGTAAATAATGGATTGTCGACATTCAACTTCCCTTGATCATCGACTTCATTCGTACCGCAACGCCTTTACCGGATTCTGCCGCGCCGCTTGCCAGGTTTGGTAACCCACGGTGAGCAAAGCCACGAAAATCAGCAGACCGGCAGCGGCGAGGAATATCCACCAATCCAGGTTGATTCGGTAGGCAAAGTCCCGGAGCCAGCGGTTCATTACATACCAACCGACGGGCCAGGCGATCAGGTTGGCAACCACGACCAGCACGGCTATTTCTTTGGTCAGCAGGGAAAGGATATGGACCACTGAAGCACCCAATACTTTGCGGATGCCTACTTCTTTGGTTCGTTGCTCGGTTGAGAAGAGCACCAGACCAAATAACCCCAGGCAAGTAATCAACAAGGCCACGAGCGTAAATACGCCCACAATCTTTCCGAACCTCCGGTCTGACTGGTACAACTGATCAAAACTTTCATCGAGAAACTGGTAGGCTAACGGCGAATTAGGCGATACTTCGTTCCAGGTTTTCTGGAGATAAGCCAGGGTCTGGTCCAGGTTCTCGGGCGAGATTTTAACGTTGGCGACGTTAAATCGTGGACTGTACACCAGTGCGAAAGGCTCGATTTGGTGGTGCAGCGATTGCAGGTTGAAATCTTTGACTATCCCGACAACCGTCAGCTTTCCTTCCGGCGTATCTATTTCTTTGCCAATCGGGTTTTGTAGCTCAAAAGATCTGACTGCTGTTTCGTTCAGAATAGCCGCCCGGCCTTTGTCCGTAGCTAAATTCCAGGAGAAATTCCGGCCTTCGAGCAAGCGCAGCCCCATCACTCCCAGGAAATCCGGATCGGCTAAAATCGGGTAAAGCGCCACGTCTTTCCCGTTGTGTTCAAAACTCCAGGAGTTTGCACTACCCGGCTCGTTGAAACGGGAACTCGAAAATTTTTGAATGCCAGGCTGCTGCAACAATTTCTCTTTCAATACATCCGCTTTTTTACTTACCGCTTCGTTCATCGGAAACCACAGGACCTGCTCCTTGTTCAGTCCCAGGTCTTTGTGGCGAACGTACTCCATTTGCCGGATAATGGTAAGGGAGCCTACCAGGAGAACGGTAGAAATGGAAAACTGGAAAACAATCAATGCTTTTCGGAAACCCTGGCCGCGGGGTCCTTTGGCGGCTCTGTGGTACAATACCTTCGCCGGATTGAATGCGGTGAGGTAAAAGGCCGGGTAACTGCCGGCAACAATGCCTACCACCACCGCCCCGGACACGAGCAAAACCATGAAAAGCGGGCGCGTATAATTGAACTGGAGTTGCGCGTCAATCAAGTCGTTGAACAGCGGTAGTAAAATCTGAGCCACGGTAATCGCAATCAGCACCGCAATCCCACTGATCATGACTGATTCCGTAATGAATTGCCTGACCAGGTTGCTTCGGGTGGAGCCAAGCATTTTCCGTACCCCCACTTCTTTGGCGCGTTGCGACGACCGGGCCGTAGACAGGTTGATGAAATTAATGATGGCCACGAACAAAATAATCAGCGCCACGAGGATACTCGCGTACACAAATGACCACGTCCCGTGCTTAGGATGTCCCAGGCTGTGGTTAAAATAGACATCTTCCAGGGTATACAGATGATAGATTGGCGGAAGGGCCTTTTGGTCGCTGACCGTGTTTTCCCCTTCCCTCGATAAAATTATTCGGTTTACTTTTTGCTCCAGTCTTTGCTTATCGTGTTGCCCGGGCAGTAGCAGGAAGGTTTGGTAGTAAGAACCACTCCAGTCGGCCGAGACCGGATACTTAAACATCCCATCCAGGCTACTGAACGAAGCGAGCCCGCGCAGAGGAATGGATGAGTTGGCCGGTACATCCTCGATAACGGCGGTGATGGTGAATGCGTACTGATCGTTGAACCGTACGACCTTGCCAATCGGGTCTTCCTGGCCAAATATTTTTCTCGCCTCTTTTTCGGTCAGCGCCATCGAAAAAGGTGCCTGCAAGGTGGTACGGACATTGCCTTTCATTACCGGGAAGGTAAATACCTCCAATACCGCGGCATCAGCGAAAACAATGTCCTTGACAGTGAAGGCTTTTTCCTGGTATTTCAGGCTGGAAGAAGCACCCGACCAATAATCAATCCTTACCGTTTTCTGAATTTCCGGTAACCGGCTTTGTACGAAATCCGCCAGGGCACCGGGCGTAGCATTGCCGTCATTCCGGCCAATCTGGTAGATTCTATCCAGATTCTGGTGAAACCGATCCTGACTTAATTCATTCGCCACGTACGAACCGATCAGCATAAAAGCCGCCATGCCAATGGCTAACCCCAGGATGTTGATCAGGGAAAAAGCCCGGTGGCGTTTGAGGTTGCGCCAGGCAATGAGCAGGTAGTTGCGTAGCATGTCAATAGTCGATAATGCGTTGTCGGCGTTCAGATTTCAGGAATCACTGTTAACTGATTACTGGTTTCATTCGTACCGCAATGCCTTCACCGGGTTTTGCCGGGCCGCTTGCCAGGTTTGGTAACCCACCGTGAGCAAGGCAATCAGCAGTACCACCGACGCCGGTACAATGAACAGCCAGGGATTAACTTGGAAGTCGAAAGCGTAGTTTTCCAGCCATTTGCGGATGCCCCAGTAGGCCAGTGGCCAGGCGATCAGATTGGCCAGCAAGACCAGCTTCAGAAAGTCTTTGGATAGCAAAAACAGGACGTTGGAAAGGGTAGCCCCCAATACCTTGCGGATGCCAATCTCCTTGGTGCGCTGGGTGGTGGTGAAGGAGGCCAGCCCGAATAAACCCAGACAAGCCACGAAAATGGTCAGGAAGGCAAAAAAGGCCACCGTCCGGCCCAGTTGCTGGTCGGCTTGGTACTGCGCCTGAAAAGACTCGTCCAAAAAGAAGTACTCGAAGGGATTGCCCGGGTAGAGCCGCTTCCATTGCGCCTCAACTTTTGCCAGGGTTTTTTTGACCTGCTCAGTCGGACGCTCCCCCGTACCGATCTTCAAAGAGAAGTATCCGTTGGGCGTCGGATCGAAGAGGAGTAGAGTGGGGAAGTATTCCTTCTTCAACTGGTCGTGGTGGTAGTTTCGGATGACGCCGATGATGGTGTATTTTCCTTCCATCTCCAATTGCCGGCCGATGGCCTGCTGAGGATTAGCGAATCCCAACCGACGGGAAGCTTCCTGGTTGAGGACCACGGTCCGGGTATCGGTCGTGCGTTGACCCGAAAAGGTCCGTCCCGCCAGCAGTGATAACCCGAAAGTGGAAAAGAAATCCGCCTCCACGCCCATCATAGCGTAGGTCTCCCGCTTGGTGTTGTCGGTGAGGGGATTGCCCACCACGGAAGTGCTGGTGTAGTTGTCGAAGCCTTTGGAAGGCAAGTCATCCGAAGCGGTAATGCCTCGCACCGCGCCCGTCTCCCGTACGGCTTGCTTGAACAACTGCCAGCGGTTGGCTCGAGTGGTACTGTCGCTTACCAGTTGGGGTCCGTTAATCACCAGCGTCTGCTCGATGTCGATGCCCAGGTCCTGGTTGCGCATGTAGTCCGTCTGAAGATACACCGCCCCGGTTCCGATAATGAGACCGGTGCAGGTAGCGAACTGGAAAACCACCAAAGCCTGCCGCAGCCGGATTCCTTTTCTTAAGGCAACGCGAACGCCGGCCCCTTTTAGAACCGCGATGGGCTTGAAAGAGGAAAGCACCAGGGCTGGGTAGGCGCCCGACAATGCCGTACCCAACCCCAGCATTCCGGCCAGCGCCAGCCAGAAAAACCCATCGTTCCAGAGCGTCAGCGACAAGGCCAAGCCCGTAAGCCCGCGGAAGGAAGGCAAAGCGAGCTGCACCAGGGTGAAAGCCACGACCACGGCAATGCCGTTGAGCAGGATGGCTTCGAGCAAAAACTGACGAAACAACTGGTAGCGGCCCGCCCCCATCGCTTTTCGGACGCCCACCTCCTTGGCCCGCTGGGTGGCCTTAGCCGTGGAAAGGTTGATGTAGTTGATCCAGGCAATCAACAGAATGAATCCGGCGAGCAGTCCCAGGAAGTAGAGCATCGCCGGATCCACGCCTTCGGACTCCTTAATTACCGAACTAGCGTGGATGTCCCGCAGGGGTTGCAGCCAGAAGTCCGCCAATTCCTTGGTTTCTTTCGTGTATTTTTTCACTGCCCCGGGCAGGGCAGCTTCCAGGTCTTTCGGGTCGGCCCGGGGGGTCAGCAGCACGTAGGTGAGGAATCCCCGCCCATCCCACTCCTTCTCGAAATACGCGTCGCGGGGAGTGACGTAGGAAAGCAAAAAGTCGAACTGGAGGTGGGAATACGGAGGCAGTTCTTTCAGCACCCCGGTCACCTGGAAGGTGCGTTCCCCGTTGAATTGAAACACTTTTCCCATCGGGTCGGTCGAGCCGAAGTACTTTCGGGCAATGGCCGGGGAGATGACGGCGGTGTTGGGACGGGCCAGGGCCGTTCGGGGATTGCCTTTCGAGAGCGGGAAGCTGAACATGGTCAGAAACGAAGGATCCACCCAGCACATCTCCCCTTCGTTGAAGACGGTCTGGCCCACCGACACCACCCCACCGTCCCCTTGTAGCCGGCTGGCCAGCGCCACCTGCGGAAACTCCGGTTTCAACATGGGTGCCAGGGCCGGGGGCGTAACCCACCGACCCGGTACATCCTTGCCCAGTACCACCCGGTAGAGGCGGGGAGCGTTGGCGTGAAATCGGTCGAAGCTCAGTTGGTAGGTAACGTACTGCAGGATCAGCAGGCAGGCGGCCATGCCGATCGACAAGCCCAGCACGTTGATGGCAGAAAAGACTTTGTGGCGCTTGAGGTTGCGCCAGGCAATGAGCAGGTAGTTGCGTAGCATGTCGTCAGATAAGTTATCCACCCGAAGCCAACAAACGTGCCACCGACTATTATGTACTGAAATTCAGACACTTATTTATCTAAAGTCCATGGCGCATGGGTAATTTTGTATCGAAAAGAAACAGCTCTTTGTTTCATTTCGATACAACTATTCAGGCCAGGATGGGGTGGGCTTTCTCGCAGGAAGGACCCATAAACGAGAGAAAATGAATACAAACTTGTTTAGCCACTTTGGTCACGAAGACCCCTACGAGAGTAAACCCACGCCATCAATGCTGGCAGCCACCCCGTTAAAATGGTCCCTTCGTTCCCTTAATTTTTCTTCCTCCCCGTTAGCCCTCATGCCTTCGCCATCCGCTTCGAGCGGTCGATCAGAACGGCGCCCACGATGATGATGCCGATGATGATCTCCTGCACGTAGTTGGGTACGCCCAGCATGTTACACCCGTTGCGGAGCACGGCCATGATCAGCGCCCCGATGATGGACCCCATCGCACTCCCCTCCCCTCCGTTGAGCGAACCGCCCCCGATAACCACCGCCGTGATGATGTCGAGTTCCATGCCCGTTGCGGCCGTGGGATCGCCCACGTTCAGGTTGCTGTACTGCATGAGGGCGGCGATGCCCACGAATGCCGAACTGAGCGTATAGACGAATACCTTGTTCAGGTTCACGTTGATGCCGCAGAGCCGCGCCGTCTGCACGTTGGAGCCGATGGCGAACACGTAGCGGCCGAAGACGGTGTATTTGAGCAGCACCGAAGTCAGGATCAGGAGAATGACCAGTATCCACACGCCCGGCGCGAACACCAGCCAGGCCGGGTCGGGGTCCACGGCCATCAGGCTCTGCAGCGCGTTGGCGGGCGTGGCCACGGTCTGTTCCTTGCCCAGCCACTTGGCGGTTCCCCGCGCCACCTGCATCATGCCCAGCGTCACAATGAAGGGCACCAGGTTAAACCGCGCCGTAATCGTCCCGATCACCAGCCCGCACAGCGCGCAGGCCCCGATTCCGGCGGCCACGGCCAGGAGTGGTGCCGCCCCTGCCACCTCCGCGGCGCCCGCCCCGACCGCATTCAGCACCACGGCGATGGCCACGGTGCCCAACGCAATCTGCGAACCCACGCTGAGGTCGATGCCCCCCGAAATGATCACCAGCGTCATGCCCAGGGCCGCGATGCCCACGATGACCGATTGGGTGAGGATGGTTTTGAAATTGTAGAAGGTGAAAAACTCGTCGGGCCGCAGGAGGGCGAAGATGGCATAGACGAAGAACAGGCCCAGAAACGGCCCGAACTGGGAAAGAATCCGCTTGAGGGTTTCGGGCGTCGTGGCGGAAGGTCGGGTTTTGGTTACGGCCATCGGTAGGTTGATGATGAATTTAGCTCAGGTGGTAAGTAGTCGTAAATTAATAAGTCGCAAGCGCGTAGCGGAAAACAAGCGACTCCTGCTTGCCTGATTAATTGATCAGTACATTTTGCCCCGCTTACCACTTATTGACTCACTCCACTACTTCCCCCACCGTGCCCGACGTGGCGTAGCGCATGATGTCGTGCTCGGTCCAGGTTTTGATGGGCTTCACCGGCGACATCTCGCCGCGGTGCATCACGGCCAGCGAATCGCAAACGCCCAGCAGTTCAGGAATGTAAGAACTGATCATTACGATGGATTTTCCCTGGGCGGCCAGGGCGTGGATGATGCGGTAGATTTCGGCCTTGCTGCCCACGTCGATGCCCCGCGTGGGTTCGTCGAGGAAGAGGATGTCGCTGTCGTGGTGAAGCAGACGGGCGATGCAGACCTTCTGTTGGTTGCCGCCCGAAAGCGTTCCGATGTCGCGCCCGGCGTCGTTGGTTTTCACCGACAGCTTGCCAATCCATTCTTTGGCCTCGCTCAGTTCGCGGTTGAGATTGAGGAAGCCCGCCCGGCTGTACTTCCGCAGGGCCGACAAGGTCAGGTTGCTGAAGATCGGCAGGTTCAGGGCCAGGCCTTCCTCCTTGCGGTTCTCACTCAGCAGGTCCATTCCCAAGCCCAGTGCCCGGCCCGGCGAAAGGTACGCGGCGTTGATCTCCGGCTGGCCCTTCACGGTTACCTGGCCGTCCTGCACCTTGTCGAGCCCGAACAAGCTGCGGATGGTTTCGGAGCGGCCCGCGCCCACCAGCCCGGCCACGCCCATGATCTCCCCCTTGCGAAGCCGGAAGGAAGTGCCCTTGGGCAGGATTTGCCCCGACAGGTTGCTTACCTCCAGCACGGTCTCGCCGATGGCGTGGGGAACGTGCGGATACAGTTCATCGGCGGGGCGACCCACCATGGACTCGATGAGCTGGTTGAGGCTCGCATCGGCCATCATCCCCGTGGCAACCGTCGCGCCGTCGCGCAGCACGGTAAAGCGGTCGGCGATGGCTTGCACCTCTTCCAGGAAGTGGCTGATGTAAATGACTGCGATGCCCTTGTCGCGCAACCGACGAATGACTTCGAACAGCGCCTGGGCGTCGGCGGCAGAAAGTGAACTGGTGGGCTCGTCCATGATCACGATTCGCGCCTCGCAGAGCAGGGCGCGGGCGATCTCCACCAACTGCTGCTTACCGATGCTCAACGTACCCACCTTGGCCTGCGTGTCGATGTGCGCTTGGCCTAGCCACGCCAGCGCTTCTCGCACCGCGGCCCGCTGGCTCCGCACGAAACCGAATTTGGACCGCTCCAATCCCAGCGTCACGTTCTCCTCCACCGTCAAGTGCAAGGCCAGGGTCAGTTCCTGATAGATCATGGCAATGCCCGCCGCCCGCCCGTCGGCGGGGGAGGCCGGTTGGTAGGGTTGGCCATCCAGGAAGATTTCGCTCCCCTTGTCGGGTTGGTGGGCGCCGCTGAGCACTTTCATCAACGTGCTCTTGCCCGCCCCGTTCTCCCCGATCAGCGCGTGCACTTCGCCCGGCAACACCTGCAAACTCACGTCACGCAGGGCCTGCACCGAACCAAACGTTTTGCGGACGTTATTCAAAGAGAGTAGCACGGGTTAGTTGGGTTACAGGTTACAGGTTA